>JBAXWO010000188.1:0-5556 GCA_037128375.1 bacterium | reverse complement strand
AACCTTCCTTCCCTTTTTCCGCTTTGTCACGACATAGGCGGCGGTCGGGACATAATCCCGCGCTGCTGTGAGCATCCGTTTGACTTCTTCGACGGTGTGGATACCGGGCATGGTCTGATCCATGACGGACAACTCGATGACCTTCGCGGGGTTCGCCTCGATGTATTGCCGGCGCACGGCGTGGTTGAATAGCGCCACGATGGCGGCGCGGTATGAGTTGCGGGTGATGGGGGTGAACTGGCGACCGTCCAGCCACCGTTCAACATCGGTTGTGGTGATCTCGCTCACCTTGGCCTTTCTGTATGCCTTCACAAAGGGGCGAAGTTTGACGTGTGCGTCTTTGACGGTGGCGGACCGCCGCCCAAGCCGGCGCTTGGCGGTGATGTACTCGCGATAGACGCGGCAGAGTTTGCGGGACGTGCCGGCAGTGGCGTGATGCTTCAGGTAGAATTCAACCGCGCGGGTGACCATCGCCGCGTCATTGTCGGCTTTCGAGAGGGCGGTGGCGATCTCGCCGCGCTGCCGATCGGACAGGCCGGAGAAGCGGACCGCGCCGGAACTCTTGGCCTCCTGTTTTGCCTCTTCAGTCTTGGCCGTGAGATTCGCCAGGAACTCGGCTCTCTTTGCGGCAGCCTTGGCGGTTGCTTCTTCCTCGGTGGCGCAGTAGATGAACCTTGGTGTGAATTTGGTCCCGAGGTCCACAGCCCAAGATGACCGGCCTTTTCGCTCCCGGATTTTGGGTTCCCAGTTCGCTCCCCGTTCCCTTTTGATCTTCTTCTTGCGTTGCATTGTTGAGCCCCTTTCCCGTATCGTCCCTATTAGGTCCGATGGTTCTGTTTCTGAGGGCGATTATGTTTCCATAATGTATCCAATGCAAGAAAAATGTATGTTTTATTGGCAAAATGTAATTAATGCCCCTTTAATGGCATTCAAGAGGTCGTGGGTTCGACTCCCATATCCTCCACCACTTAAAATCGGCCGGGCAGAGGAACGGCATCGCATTGCCGGGGCCTTCACGACAAGGTGGAGCCGCTTCTGCCGGCAAGCAAGAAGGCTTAGCCTGAGGGAGATGAGGACGGCCCGGAATACCCACGATTGCGCCCGCTTCGGTGATGAGACCGAGACCTGATGAAGCGGGTTTCCGATGAGATGTTTTTCAATCCATGCCAAGGAGGCAGACTGGGCGAGAAGTGTCCCAGAGGGGCACGCGCGTACAGGGGTGAAATGAAGAAGATGCGGATTCTTTTGGCTGACGATCACGCGATTGTTCGGCTGGGACTTAAAAGTCTTTTGTCGTCCGAGCCGGACATGGAAGTCGTCGCGGATGTCGGCGACGGCGGCAGTGCGGTTCGGCTGGCACGCGAGTTGTTGCCCGATGTGGTGGTGATGGATATCACCATGACCGATCTGAACGGCATCGACGCCACACACCAGATTGTCAGCAGGAATGCCTCCGTCAAGGTGCTATGTCTCTCCATGCACAAACAGAAGCAGATGATCTGCGCCGCCCTGCAGTCCGGCGCCCTGGCATACCTGGTCAAGAACTGCGCGGTGAGGGAACTGGCTGGCGCTGTTCGGACCGGTTATTCAGGCAAGATGTACCGCAGTCCCGAGATTGCGGGCGAGGTAATGCGGGAATTCATGCGGGAAGGAGACGCGTCGGAAGGCGGGGCCTTCGCAGTGCTGAGCGGACGCGAACGGGAGGTCCTTCAACGCATCGCGCAAGGCCGCTCCACCAAGGAGATCGGTGGAGATCTTCACATCAGCGAAAAAACCGTGGCGACCCACCGGACCGCCATCATGAACAAACTTCACTCCAACAGCGTGGCCGACCTGACCCGTTATGCAATCCGCGAGGGGCTGGTTGAGCCCTAACCGTCTTCCCTGGGACTCCTCAGGATGATCCTTACTTCTGATATCCCCTAACCGGCGGGGTGGCGGCGAGGAAGGCGGCGGCTGACCGGAACACGGCACCACCAATACTGGCGGCGGCGATGGCTTTCTCCTGGTCGGCAAGGCCGTTGGCTTTATTGGCGGCGGCGGTGGGCTTGGCTACCTTTTTCGGGCTTTCGGTTGCCGTTTGTTTCGTACCGTCGGTTTTGTTCAAAAGCATCTCGAGTTCGTTCACGTGGGCTCCTTTGGTTATTTCCACGAGTGTACCGCAAGAACCCGGACTGTATACATATTACGCCCGGACTTTCTCCGGGGTGTCACAGGGGGTGCATCCGCTTAGGAGGCGAACAGTTGATGAGCAACGGTGCGGGCTACCGTGAAAGTGGCCCGTTCGCCGCGACGGAGGGAGGTTCCGGGTATGACGGCTTCAAGATACTGGCCGGTCCAGCCATGTGCCGCCCCCGCCTTGTCGACATGCTCGATGAGCGCTTCGACGGTTTTGCCAGCGAAGCCCGCCGCAAATACTCCGCGTTGTGCGGCTCCGATATCGCGCAGAATGCGAACGCGCGCCTTTTTCACCGCGGCGGGCAAATGCCCCGGCAGGCCATCGGCGCGAGTTCCTGCCCGACGGCTGAAGGGGAAGACGTGCAGGTTGCTGAAAGGCAGGTCTCGCACAAGTTGAACTGTGTTTTCGAAGGCCCGCTGATCCTCGCCTGGGAACCCCACAATTAGGTCGGTACCAAGTCCAAGGTCAGGAATCCTGTTCATGGCGTAGTCGATGGCCCGGCGGAAGGCGGTGACATTGTAGCGGCGTCCCATGGCCGCCAGCACGCCGTCGTTGCCGCTCTGTAGCGGAATGTGCAGGAAAGGGCATAACTTTCGGGACGCCGACATGAGGTCGACAATCGAACGCTCGGCGGTGGTGATTTCGATGGAACTGAGCCGGATGCGGGCGACGGCGGGTATGTCCTCGATCGCCTGCACAAGATCAACCAATCGCCGACTCTTGTCCCGGTAGCATCCCAGGTTGGCGCCGGTCAGCACGACTTCCTTGAACCCTGAATCGGCCAGGCGCCGCACCTCCTCGACGACATCCGGGAGGGTGCGGCTGACGGGGTTTCCGCGAGTTTCCGGTACCACACAATAGGCGCAGCGGAAGTCGCATCCGTCCTGCACCTTGACAAAGGCCCTGAGGGTTTCGAAAACAGGCAGGAGGGGCGCGGCCTCCTCTGCCAGGCGGGCCGGTGCCGGAAACCGCGCGGGATATAACCGGTGGAGGGTTCCGGGTATCGAGAATTTCCCGGCCTGTCCGATGACGAGGTCGGCTTCGTCGGATTCGGCTCTGATCTTGAGACGGGTTTCGGCGGAACACCCGGCCAGGATGGTGATGGTGCCGGGGGCGGCACGGCGCACCTGGCGGACGGCGCGCAGGCTGTCGCGCTCGGCTTTGCCCGTAATGGCGCAACCGTGGATCACCGCCACGTTAGCGGGCTGGCCATGTGGCACCACCTGATAGCCGGCCTCGGCAAAGGTTGCCGTCATGGTTGCGGTTTCAGCCTGATTCAGTCGGCAGCCGATGGTTTTGAAGGATACGCTCGGGGTCATCTATCCGTCACCTTTCGGCCGTCTTTAGTCCGCGCACACGGCACCGACGAACCGGTGCAACAGCCATTTCAAATCACGATTCCTGATCGGACGGAGCGCCGTCAAGGCCGCGCTCCGGTAGTGTTGAAGCATCTGCTGGGCGCGAGTGACGGCGCCTGTATCAGCGATCAGTCGCCGCATCAATTCCGCGTCGGCGGGGGGGGTGCCGTGCCCCGGTTCCTCGAGGCGGGCCAGGACGGACGGGTCGGCCTGCTCCGCCGCCAAGGCGACCAGGATGGAGAGACGGCCTGCCTGGATATCATCCCGATCACCGTGGTTCCCGTAGTCCTCCAGGTCGTCACGAATCTGGTAGGCGATGCCCAGATTCCGGCTGAAGGCGGTGAGCACGACGTGTTCGTCTGGAGTGGCGCCGCCGAGAATGGCGCCGAGACGGAGCGCGACCTCGAAGGCCGGAGCGGTTTTGAACCGGAAGATATCAAGGACTTCCGCCGGGGATAACCGGCGCGGGTAACGGCCCCACCAGAGTTCTGACCCCTGGCCGTGGCACAGGTCAAGGTGCCCTTCACTGGTCAGCCGGAGCATTTCGGCCACCTGGGCGGGCGGTGCGCCGCATTCCGCGATCAAGCGATAGCCCTGGCCGAGTAGATACAAGCCCGCCGTCATGGCCACGGGTATCCCGTGCAATTCATGCGGCGTACGCTCTCCGTAACGCGTGGGGTCATTGTCCTGGATATCGTCGAAAATCAAGGAGGCCTTATGGAGGCATTCCACCGCCATCGCAATCTTCCGGATGGCCACCGATGGAGTTTCATCGAAATCGTGGGTGAGGGCCCGGTAGGTCGCCGCCGTGAAGAACGGGCGCCAGCGTTTACCCGATTTGGCCAGCCATTGTATTCCGATGCGGGCTGTATCGCTATCACCACTGCCCAGAAGTGTTTCGAGTGCCGGATTTTCAAACCAGTTGCAGATCGTGGCGTGCAGGGCCTGGAAATCCATGGTGCCCCGGCCGTTCGTGCGCAGCCGGATGGTCTGCCGAACCCAGTCTTCGATGACGCGTGTATCCCGGCACCCCTCCTGAAGCAGGGGAATGGCGAGGCCGGGCACGGCGCGATTCGTCAGGCGTGGAAACGATTTCTCCAGGGACGCCATGCAACTGACGCCGACGACCGCGTCAATCGAACCTTGCTGCAACAATCCTTCAACGATGCTTGTGCCCTCAGCCACCAGCACCGCGTAGCCCAGTGTCTCGGCCTCACGTGAAAGGGAAGCGATGCAGCATTGACCGCAATCCTCACACAGCAGGCCGTACTCATCGAAGCGAGCCCGGCATGCGGTACTGGAACGAAGGCAGGGCGGCAGGAGGAGCGTCCTGCGTTCAAAAGGGATGGAAGCCACGATGTCCGTCCACAGCGCGTTATTGATCAGGACGAGAAGGAATTCCAGGTAGGCTTCGGGCAGCCCGCTTTGCCGGATCAGGGCCCCGGCCTGCTCAACCAATTCGTCGAATGAAAGCGGGGGTGTCAGATTCCGGCCCGCCAGGAAGTCAGCCACGGCGTTGTGTAACGACGGCCACTCCGCGGCAGGCGGGACCTCGAAACGATGGATCGCGTCAGTGGGGTGCGGCGCGGGTGGTTTCATGCGGGAGAGTCCATCACGGCGGCGCCTTCATCCTGAGTTTCCGCTGGGCCAGGACCGCATGGATGTCACCTCGGGCCGCGGTGCTTTCTCTAGCCGTATGTCGGAGACGGGCCGCCTGAAGGGCTTCATCGCTGACTTCCGATCCGTCGATCGGTGACTCGCCGACCTTGGGAAAGATGATCGCCTGCTGGGGACACATTCGGGCGCAGGCGGGGCAGTTATCCTTGCAGTGGCGCGGCGCGGTGACGAGTACACGATCCTCCTCGACGGTGTAGACTCCAAAGGGACAGAAACTCACACATTGGCGGCACTTGGTGCAGCGGTCATGATCGATGACCGGGAACCAGGGAATCCAGGGATCGGCGGGGATCGCGGAAGGCGTTGCGGTGTCCGGGTTATGGGGTACGGGGGGGAGGGGGG
>JBAXWO010000187.1:0-5585 GCA_037128375.1 bacterium | reverse complement strand
GGAAGCGTGAATGTTCCCGTCTTCGCATCGGGAACGATGCGCTTGCCATTCAGATGAACGAGATGCCCGATGTTCAGTCGGACCGTAGCCGCGGCAATGGCTGTGATCTCCGTGACATAGATCTTGATGGCCGTGTGCAACCGGGGCGGCGAGCTGAGACGAAAACGGTAGCCGCGCGGTAGCCGCGCCAGCTCGATGGCGGCGAACGACACCGGCAGGACGGGATCGTCCGAGAGCAGGCCGATGCCGCTCGGCTCCAGCGTCGTCCATGGTGCCAGGCCAACCGGTCCGAGCTCAACGGCGGGCGCCCAGTCGGAATCGTCGAACGCCGCGTCCGTCCAGCCCGGCAGTTCCCGCCGGGCATCGAATCCTTCCTCGCGGCCCAGGAGTAGGCCTTCGCTAAAGGATCGGCCGGCGGCCCCGCTCGTGAATGCCTCGTGCAGGCGAACTTTCCAGCGGCGGTCCGTCGCCACCGTGAAGGACTGGCCCGCGGCATCCTGCCAGCTCAGCGCCGCCAGGATCCCCGGCAATCGGGGGACTGTGTGCGGCGATTCCGCCCCGGCCGCCGGCGCCAGGACGGCCAGGACATTCGCCGCGCCCGGCCGCAGATAGGGCTGCACCTCCACCGTGTCGTACGCTTTGCAGAAATCGTAGGAACGGGCGGGCCCGCGGGTGACGAGCGTCCCGTTGACATAAAGCAGATAGTTGAAAGACGCCGTAATCCGCAGGCTGGCGGCATGACAGTCAGCGGGCAGTTCCACGGAACGGCGGAACATCAGCCAGGCGTCGTTGGCCTCGCCGTTCGACCAGATCCAGCGGGTCGCGGGGGAGAACGGGGTATCCTGTTTGACTGTGCTCACGGGCCCGTACATTGGCACAGGGCCGGGGGGGATGACAAGGATTAGAGCGTCAGACAAACCATCAGGGCCGTGACGCTTCTTCCCACGCCGCCAGCGCGGCAGGAAAGGGGCTCAGCACGCGCCTCAGCACGCCCTGCGTCTGGGCTATGCAAAGCCCGTAATTGGTGATCGGCACACCGGCCGCCTGCGCCTGCTGAATGCGATACAGCACCTCACGCCGCGTGATCATGCACCCGCCACACTGAATCACCAGCTTGTACGCCGAAAGATCCGCCGGAAAGTCACGCCCGGCCACCGTATCCACCTGTAAGGCCACCCCCGTGTGCTGCCGCAGCCAGCGCGGTATCTTGACTCGTCCTATGTCATCCTCACGCGCATGATGACTGCACGACTCCGCGATCAGCACCTTGTCCCCGCTCCCCAACCGATCCACCGCCGCCGCACCGGCTGCCAGACGCTGCAAATCCCCTTTGAGTCGGGCAAACAAGATCGAGAACGTCGTGCAGGGAACCGCCAGCGGCACATCCGCAACCATCTTCTGCACCACCTGGGAATCGCACACCACCAACTCCGGCGGCGTCGTCAGCCGCCCCAGCACGTGCGCCAGTTCCCGCTCCTTGACCACCAGCGCCGCCGCATCGTGATCCAGCGCATCTCGTATGGTCTGCACCTGCGGCAGGATCAATCGCCCCTGTGGCGCCCCCGTGTCGATCGGCACCACCAGCACCACCAGCCCGCCCGGCGGCACCAAGTCACCCATCAGCGGCGGTGGCCGCAGGAAATCGTCTGGACAGACCGCCAGCAGCGCCTGCCGCAACCCCGTCAAAAACGTCTCGCGCCCCGACAGGTCAACCGTCGCCGCCAGCAATACCTGCGGCACACGCTGCTGCACCTCCGCCAGCCACGCGGCCGTAGGCGCCTGTAAATCGCACTTTCCCACCACCGCAATCAGCGGCAACGAGCGCGCCTTCGCCCGCGCCAGAATCTGCTCCTCTGCCGCCCCCCACTGATTGACCTCCAGAAGCAGCACGGCCACATCCGCGCGCTCCAGCGCCCGCATGGTGCGCGCCACGCGCTGCCGCCCCAATTCCGATACATCGTCCATCCCCGCCGTATCCAGAAATAGCACCGGCCCCAGCGGCAGGAATTCCATCGGCTTCTCCACCACATCCGTCGTCGTGCCAGGCAACGGCGCCGTGATCGCCACATCCTGCCCAGCCAGATAATTCAACAGACTGGACTTGCCGACATTCATGCGCCCCACGATCGCAATCGTCAGGCGCAAGGATTTTGGGGTTGTTTGCATTGCCTCCGCCTTGATCTCCTTCTTCACATCCGATACCCGAGCGCCAGCAGCCGCTCCGGCCGCAACATCTCCGCCACCTGCGCCGCGCCAAATTCCCGTTCCAGATAGGCCATCCAGTCTGTGACGCCCTCCGCCTGACCGCGCTGCACCAGCGCCGTGGCCGCCTCGTACCCGATCACCGGTATCCAGGCCGTGACAATCCCCGCGCTGGCCGACACCTGCCGCGCGCAGCACGCCGCATCCGCCGTAATCCCGTCCACATGCGCCGCCAGCACCTGCGTCGCCGAAATCAGCAACTCCAGCGAACCCAGCAGCGCCTGCGCCAGCAGAGGCATGAACTCGCAGATCTGCAGCGTGCCACCTGCCACACACTGCGCCACCACAGCATCCTCCGCGCAGATACGCATGCCAGCCTGGATCACGCTCTCCACGATCACAGGGTTCACCTTGCCCGGCATGAGCGACGACCCCGCCTGCACTGGCGGCAACCGGATCTCGCCAAACAGATGCAGCAGCCGCAGATCGCGGCTGATCTTGATCAGATTCACCGCCGCCGCCTTCAGCATGCCCGAAACTTCCACAAAGGCATCCGCATGCGCCGTATCGCCCGCGACATTCTCCGCGCGGCTCAACCCGAGCCCGGTCACCTGCCGCAGCTTTTCGATCACCAGAAAAATATAGGCCTGAGGCGCCGCCATGCCATTCCCCACGGCCGTGCCGCCCAGGTTCACCACGCGCAGCCGCTCCTCGCACTTGAACGTGCGCCAGCGATCGCGCGACACCGCCTCCGCCGCCGCCCCAAAGATCTGCCCCAGCGACATGGGAACCGCGGGCATCCCCTCTGTACGCCCCACGGTCACCACCCCGGCCAGCGCCTGCTCCTGCCGCTGCAGTGCCCCTTGCAGCGCCTGACAGGCGGCACTGACCTCGCGAAGCGCCTCAATCGCAGCCACGCGCAGCGCCGTCGGATAGGTGTCGTTGGTGGATTGGTGACAGTTGACGTGGTCCAGCGGATGCAGTTGCGTCCACGTGCCACGTGGCACCCTCAGGCGATCCAGCGCCAGGTTCGCCAGCACCTCGTTCATGTTCATGTTGGTCGAGGTGCCGGCCCCGCCCTGAAGGGCGGCCAAGGGGAACGCCTCGGCATGTCCGCCCGCCGCCACCTCATCGCACGCCGCCGCCAATGCCGCCGCCCGTGCCGCCTCAAGGAACCCCAGCTCGGCGTTAGCCAGGCAGCAGGCTTTCTTGACCCGCGCATACGCACGAATCAGGCGCGGCGACACCACCCCGCCAACCAGCGGGAAATTACGCCGCGCGCGCTCGGTATGAATCCCCCACAGGCAATCCGCCGGGAGCGTCAGCGCCCCCAACAGATCGTGCTCCTTACGGGTCGTGTTGGTAGAAGAATCGGACATAGGCACAGATCATACGTCAACCGCCCTGGACGTTCAATGCACAAGGGGTGCGCGAAATCCTCGGCAAAGAACGTCTCGATGTGAGGATCAGGGTAAGCCGAGGGCTTGATCTTCCCTTTCGAGAACAGTACCTTCTTCCCCCATTCGACGGCAGCGATCGACTCACGAGTAGTCATGGCCGTTGATTAGGAGATAGATCATGCAAGAATCACGGGCGTCATGGATGAAGCAGGGGAAGTTCGGAGTGATGGTTCACTGGTGCGTGCCGAAAACACCACCTCAATACGGAAAGCGTATTGAAGATATCCATAAAGCCGCCGACCGTTTCGATCTCGCCCGGTTCATCAAGGACTTCCGTCGGACCCAGGCCGACTGGCTCATCTTCACGATTGGACAAACGAGCGGGTACGCCAGCCCGAACAGCGTCATCGACCGTCTGGCCGGTCCCGGACACTGCACCCGGCGCGATCTGATCCTGGAGGTCGCAAAGGAAGTCAAGAAACTCGGCCGCCGGTTCATTGCCTACATCCCGCCCGTACTCCGCAAGAAGGACTTCCCCTTCGGTCCCATTGACCTGTCCGAGCACGAATTCCAGTTGCGGCACACGGCGGTTATCGAGGAGTACGCACGGCGGTTCGGCAAGCATCTGGATGGATGGTGGTTCGACGGGGGCTCCACCGCGCCGGAATATCGCGATGGGATGGCCCTCAAACTCCGGGCCGCGCGCGCCGGCAACCCGAATGCGGCTGTAACATTCAACAACGGGTCCATCTGCCTTGGTTATTCCCTGCCGGTGATTCCGGGCCAGGATTATCTGTCCGGCGAATCAGAGTTCCTGCTGAAAGGCAAAATCCGCTACGGACGCGGGACCGACGTCCTGACGCCCCTGCCCAAGGGGAAGGCTTCACAAAAGTCGGCCATGGGACGCGGCGTTACGGACTGCACCGGCCATGTGTGCACCATCCCCCTGCCGCCGCCGCCGTCCACGTGCATCTGGCACGCCCTGCTGCCGATCGACTGCATGTGGGAAACGGGCATTCCGTTCAACCCCGACTGGCAGAATCCCGCCTTCCCGTGGGTGGCCCCCAAGCCCCACAAGATGGAGAAGCCGCTCTACACCCTGGCCGACCTCGAAACCGTGGTGCGGGATTTCAAATCCGTCGGCGGCGGCGTCACCTTCAACGTCGGCATCTTCCAGGAAGGCGGACTCGGGCCGGACACGGTGGATCAGTTGGCCAAACTGGCGGGGCGCATCGCGCGCTGAACGGGAGTGCACGGGAATTACCGTTGTCTCCGTTCACCCCGCATAATCGTTGAGGCGTATTTCCAGACGCCCGGCGCTGTCCTGCAGGCCGCCGGATCGGTTGCGCGCCCTCCACAAACGGCGGTGTTCGCCCAGAATCACCCGCATGGCGCGGGCGAGCGCGCCCTGCGCGGCACCGGCTTTCGCCGCCGGTTTCAGCCGCCACCGGCCGCGCGCACAGGCATGCCCCAGCATACGGGCGGCCTGGGCGAACTCGTCCGCGATCAGCGTCGCATCGGGCCGATCCATCCGCGCCCGCGCCAGCCGCCTGGCCACGCTCTCGACGTAGTCCCGGGTGGCCCCTAATGTCCGCAGGGTAACCGTTTTCGGGATCGGCCACTTTAGATCCTTGTGCAGCAAATGGAATAGCACCGTGCTGTTGCCCATAAGATGGCCGGACTTCAGGTACGCATTGCCCAGGTCGTGGGCGACCCCGCCCATCACGCCCGCCGCATCCCGGAACACTTGCACGTCCAGCGCCGGACGGATATCCACCGCCCGGTTCGCGCGGACACACCAGGACAGCCCCGCGCCGACGGCAAAGCCCGGATAACTGACGGGCAGATACTGCCAGTGCCCGTTGTCGCCCCAATCGGTCATCAGGAATCCGGCGGCCCCGTGTCGCAGGCCGTTTTCGGCGGCATTGCGGAGATTCCCGAGACAATTTTCCGTCCGCCCGGAAATCGAGTTCCAGGAGGACG
>JBAXWO010000186.1:0-5608 GCA_037128375.1 bacterium | reverse complement strand
CTCGCCCACTTCTCCACACCAAACGTGTGCCCGTTATCCCTGCTGATTTGCAGCCTGGTTTACAAAATCTGAATGATGCTTTTGGGCAAAATGTTGACGGAAGTTGGGAGACTTCTCAGGGGACAATTAGTGGAAAACCGTTGGGCACGTCGGCGGCCATCCTGATTCTGACCAAGTCGGTTACCAAACCCTTGCCAGTGGCGGTGATAGCCGCCGTGGGGGCACAGCCTGATAATTCCACTCCGTTTGCATTGGATGGAAGCGGTTCCTATCATCAGGATTCCGGAAATACCATTACTGAGTATCTCTGGGATTTTGATTCTTCTGACGGGTTGGATTGGAACAGTCCGGATGCGACTGGCGCTAGACCCACTCATCCCGGATTTTCTATGGTTGGCACCTACACGATCACTTTGATGGTCAAGGATGCTAGCGATCCGGCCAACACTTCCGTGGCGTCCATTCAGGTTGTGGTGACGGCTGACGATGTGCCGCCTGTGGCGATTGCCATTCCGCCGGGTAGGGCGGCCTATGCCGGTCGAGTCGGTAGCGTCATCACGCTTGATGGAAGCGCTTCTTATGATCCCAATGGGGATACCATCACCAATTACGTCTGGGATCTTAATGGTAACGGCGTCTATGGAGACGGGGATGATGTTGTCAGTAGCGATCCCACCACGACAGTCACGTTCACTAATGAGTATGTTGGCGCAATCGGTCTTCAGGTTACCGCTAACGGGTTGTCGGGGGTCAGCGTCTCGCAGGTCGAGATTTTCGCCTCTTCGAACGATGTCCGTGTGGTTTCTGCTATCGCCACCAATGTGATGCCAGGTGTGTCGGCGGATATGGAAGTGGTTCTGTTGAATGATGCCGCTGGCGCTGCCGACTTAAGCAACGTGGTGGTTCGGTTCTATAATGGCAATCCTCTATTAAGCGGATCTCAGTTCTCATCCAACTATATGGTTGATCTGCCGCGAGGCATTGAGGTTCCATTGAATGTCGCGCTTGTCAATATGGCCGGGGTAGACCCAGTGAACATCTATGTCTATGTCGATGCGAACTTTGCGATCCCGGAATGGGACGAAAGCAACAATGTCATGGTGGCAGAGGCTTTTATTATCCCGCAGGGTGATGAGATTACCAGCGTCACGCCGGACCATGGCAGTGTGACGGGTGGCTATACCGTCACCATTGTGGGGCAGAACCTTGGCGCCGGTGCGGACGTGACCAATGTGACCCTGTGCGGTGTCAACGTCGCGTCCATTGACAGTCAGTCTGCCACCGAGATTGTGGTGACAGCGGCGGCTGGTACGCCGGGCCTGGGCGATGTGACCGTGGAGTCCGTCAGCGCGGGGTCAGCAACCAAGGCCAATGCTTTTACTTACAATCCAACCATTACGGTGGTCGCGGGCCCGAATGGAACTGTTATGCCGGGCGGAGTGGTTGAATTGGCGTACGGGGGTTCCACTAATTTTGTGGTGACGGCGGATACGTATTACCACATCAGTTCGCTGATGACCAATGGTGTCGCCGATGAAGCGGTCATAAACCAGATCGTGTACACCTCGGTCTGGGAGAATGTCACGGCAACTGGAGTACTTGCGGTGGCCTTTGTTGAAAATGTGACATCGAACACCAGTACCCCGGAATGGTGGCTGGCGCAATATGGATTGACGAATGGCTTTGAAGAGGAAGCCGTACGTGATGCCGATGATGATGGGGCGGATGATTGGGAGGAATATATTGCGGGTACGGATCCGACCAATTCCGCCTCGATATTTATCATCAGTCTTTATGACGCAGCATTCGGGATCAACAGTCCTGATGCGTCCATTTGGCACCTGTTGCGGTGGCCGAGTGTGTCGGGACGTGTGTATGGGGTGACCTATGCGACGAATCTGATGGATGGGGGCTGGCAGTATACGGACGGAGGATCCAATCTGTTTGCCACTCCGCCGGAGAATGTCTACACCAACACGGTATCTACTAACAATGCGGCCATGTTCTATCGCATTCAGGTCAGTCTGCCCTAACAGGAAATTATCGGTCATTCATTCAGCCGAACATCGAGTTTGAAGAATTGCGTCGACGGTAAAGGCAGTTCTGTGTTGGTGAACGTGTTGCCTGGTGGCCCGGCTGGCAGGTTTGAACCCCCGGGGGCAATACTGAACGGGGTTGAGAGATCTGTCGTCCGGTAGACCGAATAAACACGACCGGAGACGCTGGGCCATTGAAGTAACCCATTTGCCGTTATGGCGGAAACCCGGAACACCGACAACGCATTGGTGGGGTTGGTGCCGGCCCGATATTCCGCCCAATTCGGAAGCCCGTCTGCATCAC
This sequence comes from bacterium, assembly GCA_037128375.1. Classification (GTDB taxonomy): domain Bacteria; phylum Verrucomicrobiota; class Kiritimatiellia; order CAIKKV01; family CAITUY01; genus CAMBRF01. The sequence continues at coordinate 3,268 of JBAXWO010000186.1, read as the reverse complement.
TATCGAGCAGAGAGTCCATAATGTTTGTCCCCAAATTGTATTGCGCAAGCCACCAGGACGGGGCCTGGTTGGTTTCCAGAACACTGACAAGGCGATTGGTAGTGGTGGCGAACCCGAGCGTGTCAGTGGCGCTATATGTCAGTAGGTAGTCACCAGGGGCATTTGTATCAATGGAGCCGTTAATGGTTACAGAAAGGGTTTCTCCTGCCGAATTAGAGGCGGTGGCACCGGGATCCGTGAAGGAACCATACCGGCTGATAGCGGTCTTTTGTGAGCCTTTCAGGGACAAATAGACGTATCCGGCACGCTCATAGGTGAATCCTCCGCCTCCGCCACTTCCGGTAAACGAGGTGAATTTGATGTCTATATAGATGTTTTCCGCAATTAGGTGTACCACCGCGGCCTGGCCAGTTGAGCTTTGGGGATCGTATCCATTCCAGGCATACCAGGTTTTAAAAGTGGCCGGAAGATAGGAGGTTGATCCATAAGCCCATTCGGTATTGACTGGGCTGGAGTTATCGGAGCCAGATTCCATGGCGATATTGAAAAGTCCTGCAGTGTTTTCACGGGTCAACCAGACATTAGGGGTGATACGGTCTTGGTTGGGCGCATTAGTCCAGCCGGCATAGTTTGCCTTGGTAAAGGTTCTTCGAGGCCCCGACCAGATGGTGGCGGCAGTTGCCGGTAAAGGCCGGAGGCCGTTGGCCAAACTGGATAGCAGAAGCAAAAGGATATTGGTTATTCCGCGCATAATATACCCATGGAATATAGTCTGCCCAGCCGACCGAGACGTCAAGAATACACTGGCGTCAGCCCCATTTCGCAAGAGCAAAATCTTCTGCGATGGAACCGTTGTGAAAATGATGTGGCTCTTGCTCTGTACCTTTGATGTGCTAAAGTTCTATTCCATGAAAACGAGTCCTATGGCCGCCTTATACCTGAGTTCCTGTGTTTTCGGAGCATCATATGTGGTTTTAGCCGCGCCAGGAACCTCTGTCACACCCCATAAAACGCCCCGAGAATTAAATCTGGCCCGGGTGAAAACCCTGGACGCCAAGCACCTCCGGGAATGCGGGAGCCGCACGAATTTCCTTGTACGGCCCGGCCTCGTAGCGGATCGCTCGACGCGGACAATCCGCATGTCGGCCGAGTCCATTGCCCTGGAATCCAGGCATCCTGTGGAGTTCACGTTAATCACCTTGGGAAGTGGAAAGGATTATGAGGCGCAATCCGTCTCTTTCGCGTCAGCCGCAGACCTCCATGAGGCTCTTGAATTCATCGGGTTACGCCCCGGCCAGAATGTCAACGCGAGCGCCATGCGCTTCTGGCCAAAAGGTGATCGGGTTCGAATCACCTTACGCTATCCCACCCCGGACTCCGCTAACCATGAACCAACGAATCGTACGAGCCGCTCATTCTGCGAATTCCCCGCCGAGCAACTCATCATAGATTCCCGGACCCGCCAGCCTCTGCCTGAAAACGGTTTCGTATTTACGGGATCGCAACGGATTTCCGCAGTTGCGCCTGCCACAGGCACAGTCTATGTTGCGGATGCCTTCAGTCCGGGCTGTATCATATCACTTTACAACGACCCCACGACGGTGCTGGATGTGCCACGTAAGGCGTCCCAACACGAGGTCTACGGCTACCAGGTTCCCAATCCCGAAAGGATTTTACCCCAAAATGCCTTGATCGAGATTATCCTCGAACCCTTTTTCCGCGACAGCCAACCGCACCGGTTCGACTATACCCTGATAGTCGGCCCCAGCGCGGAATCCCAGCCTGCATTCGCCCTCGTTGATTCGGCGGGCACCACCATCAATACCAACCTTACACTGAACGGTTTTCTCGCTACACTTGATCGACTCTCCGCACCGGATCGGGATATCTTTGTCGTCTTGCGTCCCGACGATGCCCTGCCCTTGAATGCCCTGCCCCCCCTAGCGCAGCTTTTGAGTTCACTGGACACCGAAAAAGGCATTCGCCTGGAAGCCCCGCCAGAGGGACACCCCTTCTACAAAGCCTTTTTTCCCAATCAAACTTACCGGCGTCGTGAAGACCGCCCCGCCGCTGCCACTGAACTGCATCTGAATACCGCTGGTGGGACGACCACAGGTGAACTTGTTTTTGTGACGACCGAATGGGCGGGAGGTGACAGTGCCCCGGTGTTTCATGAAACCCGCCTCCCCATTTTCACACCTGATCAGCTCACAGCGGCATTAGCCGCCAGGAAAGATGCTCCGGCGGTCATGTTGATCTTCGTGTCAGGTCCCATGACCTACGGAGCTTTACGTTCCTACGCCGCCCCGCTCCTGAAACGTTACATGGTTATCTACGTGTTCCAGTGACTAAAATAGCCCTTGGGCCATCGGGTCAGACCTGAATGGCGCTAAGTTAAGATTATCTGAGGACGCTTGATAGAGGTTTTTCCTTTGTGCGGAAGGGGCTTGAAGATGCGCCTGTGCTTGGTGAGCAGAGGGTAGGGTTTGTGGGGAGCGTCGGGTCAGACCTAGAAACTAGAATCGCCCTTTGACTCACCCCGCCAGCACCCGCTCCCGCCGCCTGCTCACCCCTTGCCGCCGCCCGGTTCCCGCCACCGGCAACATGCGCCCGACACTCTCCGTCTCCCATCTTCGGTGATTCGCCAGCGCCAGGGCCATGACACAATCATCGTGGTACCCAGCCGGTGCGTTGTACGTGATGCTACCTGACGGCCCGATCGCATACTCATACCGCCTCATCTCCGCAGTCAGGACAGAGCCATCGCCGCCGTGCAACGCTGGCTGGGCGCGCACCAGGCATCATTATGAAAAGCGAGAGGCGCTCGGGTCTCTAAGGTTACCGCCCGCGCCAAGGAGGACCATCTCGTTCTGATACGTTGGAACGCCGGTCAGAACAGGGCGCCCTGGAGGTCCTTTGGCGGCCAGAACACACCGAGAATCAGGAAACTGCCAGGGTGCGCGCCCATGTTCCCCGTGAAGAAGTAAACGTCGATGGATTGGGCACACATCTGCCTCAGGAATTTCTTCCGCACTGCGGCGTGTATCGTTCTTCGGTCGCTGGACACCGAGGCGGATGCGCTGGTACTTCCCGAACGGCTTGTCGTCTTCGAGATTCCGAAAGGGGATGGGATAGATGCGAACGAATCCCAGATCCCGGTTGACGCCCATCACACAACAAGCTTCCCCCTGGCTTTCACTCGGATTGGGGTAAGCCTTGACCAAGACCAGGATTTCAAGGGGTCCTACTTCACCCATGTCTGTACCGG
>JBAXWO010000185.1:0-5634 GCA_037128375.1 bacterium | reverse complement strand
AGTGCGTGAAGACGCCCCACTGCGCGTCCTTGAACCATTCAGTGCGGCGTTGAGCGTCATTGTTTTCGCCCGCCCATGCCGACGCGCCCGTGAGTGCAAATCCAGTCATCATCGTCAGCCATTTGTGCATTGTCGTTCCTTTCATTCTCACTTCCCTTCCTCAATCATCGCGAGCAGATTCTCATCCGGCGTTTCACGGCCGACCCGGTCGCCGGTGCCGATGATGACACGCGGGTTGCCGCAGAAGGCCTCGCGGATCTCGCGCACTTCGCGGCGCACATCAGCGGGCGTGCCGCGGATGAGCGTCTCGACCGTGTGGACGTTGCCGTTCATGGGGGTGCGGCCGGCGAGCAGTCGCTCCACAGCCTTCAGGCCGTCGAGACCGACGATATCCGGACGGGTGATCCGATGCCCATTGCTCAATCTTGGATCCACCCTGGCCGGTTTTGACCAGGTATACCTGCTTGCGACCTGCGAACGAGCCAGCTTCCACGGCATTGGCCAGGCCAAGTTCCAGTCCATGGCAACCGGCATAGTAGCTTTCGAGTCCGGCATGATCGCGCAGGTTGTTTTTTTCCCAGCAAGAGCGACTCGAAGGTAAAGAGCCCGTTGGTCAGGTTCATGATCTGGACGCTGGGTCGAGCCGCCAACTCCGCCGGCGTGGCCTCGGCGTTCCGACCAATGCCGCCGGAATTGCTCTCGCCGGTGAAGACGAAGACCAGCGGACGCTCCGCTGCGGAGGCGGAGAGGGTGAAGAGGAGGAGGAAGAGCATCACCGCGCCCAGTTCAGCCTCCACCGGAACGTTCGCGGCGTGCGCCATTTCCACCCCCGCCCGGGTGCAGGCCATGTTCTCCTCCAAGGACAGGCGCGAAGCATCCACCATGATGGACTCATAACCGGCCTTGACGGCACGGGTGAGGATTTCCAGGTAATCCACCCGAACCCCATCCTCATCAATCACCGGCACGTGATCAAGATGCAGACGGGTATGGGCGGGCAGCTTGAACTTCTCGTATTCGTCCCGCACCGCTTCCAGGCTCCGGGATTCGAACTTTTTCCACTCCAGCCGGGCCACCACGATCATGCCCACGCTATTGCAGTCCCTGAGCGCCTTCACCACCGGTTCCACCATGGGCAGATACGGGATGTTGAACGCCGGGATCACCGTCCCGGCCTGACAGGCGCGCCTCATCAACGTACGGGTCGAAACATAAGCCATCGGGCGACACTCCTCTTCTCTTCCATAAACCGTTCTAATTTGACGGCTTGCCAACGCGCGATATTGATCGCAGCTCCCAAGCGCTCCGTCAAGATTTGTTGGGGGTATTCGCCGGTCTGGATCCGGTTGGACGATCCATTTCACCTCCGGTTGCAACCTGAAATCTGGTTCCCGCCTGGCGATGTCCTGCCTTGATAAAATGATGGCAAGGGCGCATCATGCTCCCGGGAGATGACGGTGGACCCGACCGCCGAAACACGACCATGAACTGGAAAGAGAAGGACTCTCAGATTGCCGTCTTGGCGGAGCCCACCTTATCCGTCCGACGGCCGATTCGACGGGCAGGGCAAGACGTCTACGGCTGGCGTCGCTCGGCGCTCTCCCTGCGGCGGCTGGGCGCCTTGCTGGGGCTTCTGGCCTTGACGAGTTGCCTGCAACAGGACAGCGGTAGCGCGGGCGCCGACATTCTTGCGCCGGACGAGCGGGCCTGGCTCGACGCGCGGCAAGGGCAGCTGGTCATCGCTCCCGACCCCCGCTGGCACGATGCCGACGACAATCCCAACGCCTATGCCGGCATGGAAATGGATTTCGTCCGCCTGCTCGAGGCCAAGCTCGGCGCGCATTTCAACACGTACCGCGCGCCGACGGCTGAGGAGTTCGACCGCGCCGTGTCGGAAGGACGGGTTGATATTCTACCGGCCGCCCGGATCACGCCGGGCCGCGCCCGGGACTGGCTGTTCACCCGTCCGTACATGAACGTGCCGGTCGTCCTTCTGGTGAACACCACGCGCAAGGCATCGCTCACCGTCGAGGAACTGCACAGGCTGCGACTTGCCGTGGGCAGGAAGTACGCCGTGCACGACTTCGTAACGAGCACCTACGACCACCTGACCATCGTCCCGGCGAAGACCGATCTGGACGCGCTGCTGGATCTCTCGCTGGGGCAGCTCGACGTGGTGGTCATGGATCTCGAGACGGCGTCACGGGTTATCGAAGCGCAGGGCCTCGCCAACATCCGGGTCGCGGGACACGTCGGCCCCACCTACGAGTTCAGCATGGCCTGCCGGAGCGACAATCCGATGCTCCACCGCCTATTGGACAAGGGTCTGGAACACATCTCAGAGCGCGAAAAACGCCGTATCTACGACAAATGGCTGCGGTTTGGCGCCATTCCATTCTACCTTAGCCGTGTCTTCTGGTCCTGGCTGGCAGGGGGACTGGCGGTAATCCTGGCAATCCTCGCCGCCATTCTGATGTGGAACAGGACGCTTCGGCGTCAGGTCGAACAGGCCACGCATGAGTTGCTGCGGGAGTTGGGCGAACGGAAACGGGCCGAGGCGGCACTCAGCCTCGCGCATAGCGAACTGGAGAAACGCGTCGAAGAACGGACGCACGAGCTGGCGAAAGCCAACCGGAGCCTGGAGCGTGAAATCGGGGAGCGCCGCCAGGCCGAACGGGAAGTGCTGGAAATCAGCAGCGAGGAAAGAAAGCGCATCGGCCGAGATCTTCACGACTCGCTGGGACAGGAACTGGCCGGCATTTCATGCCTGGCTGAAGTCACGTCGCGACGCCTGACGACCGCCGACTCTCCCGAGTCCGGGAATGCGGCCAAGATCGTGACGCTGATCGGGGAGGCCATTTCGCACGCAAAAATCATCGTGCGCGGCCTGATGCCGGTTGAAATCGCCGAGGAAGGCCTCACCTATGCGCTGCGCCGCCTGGCGGAAGAATCATCGCATCTGCTCCGCATGGACTGTTGTTTCGAGACAGGGGGCCACGCGCTGGTTTTCAACAACGACGTGGCGACAAACCTGTATCGCATCGCCCAGGAAGGCATCGCCAACGCGGCCAGGCACGGGGGCGCCACGCGCGTCGTGGTGCGGCTGACCGTCGGCGATGAAACGGGAACGCTGACCATTGAGGACAACGGCCAGGGCATGGCCACGCCACGGCAGACCGGCGGGATGGGAATGCGGATCATGCGCTACCGCGCGGAAATGTGTGGCGGCGCGCTGCGTATTGAGCCTGCCCTGCCAACGGGAACTGTGATAAGCTGCACGTTCGTGAACCGGACCGGCAGTGCCCCGGGCGTGGCCGCCGAGGCCGGGGATCCTTGAGGCTTTGGCCCTAAAAAAGAGGGACGATAACGATGACCGCACGATCCAAAGATCCGGGAACCGCGCTGGCGCCGACCTGCCGCATTATGGTTGTGGACGATCATCCGCTTATGCGTGAGGGGCTTTCGCTGCTGATCCAGTCTGAAAAGGACCTCGTGATATGCGGGCAGGCGGAAGATGCCGCCGATGCCATGCGGAAGATGGAAGCGGACGTGCCGGACGTGGCGGTGATCGATATCTTATTGCCGGGTTCGACCAACGGCATTGAGCTGACCAAGGCCCTCCTCGCCACCCACCCGGAGGTCAAAGTTCTGATTCTCTCCATGCATGACGATGCGATCTACGTCGAGCGGGCGTTCAGTGCGGGGGCCCGCGGATACGTGACCAAGGCGGAAGTCTCGCGTGTAATCCTGGATGCCATCCGGACGGTCTTGGCTGGCCGGACGTATGTAAGCCAGCGGGTTTCTGTCCCGCCGCTCGCCCGGATCGAACAAACCTCCGGATCACAGAAGGGCTGGGGAGTTGTCACGCTGACCGATCGCGAGATGGAACTGCTGGAACTGCTCGGCCGCGGATTCTCCCGCTCGCAGATTGCCGAGCGGCTCCATCTCAGCGTCAAGACGGTTGAAGCGCATCGCTTCAACATCCGGACGAAACTGGGTCTGAAATCGTCCAGCGAACTCATGCGTTACGCCCTGAAATGGGTCGAACGGTCCCCGCGACGATAACGTGAAGGAATCCGCTGTTCCCGGCGGAGCCGAGTGCAGCAGGATCGATCTTCCCATGCGCCCGCATTTCCCCCGCCTCCTTCAAAATCATCTTGCATAACCTCTTTTCATCGTGTCAAATGCGCCCGTTTAGCAGCCTTGAAGGAAAAGTTTCTTATGCGTTGGACACAGACCCTGATCTCCACCCTGCGTGATGCCCCGCAGGATGCCGAAATTCCCAGTCACAAGCTGATGATACGGGCCAGCCTGATCCTGAAATTGGGCGGCGGCTTGTACACCTTTCTGCCCCTCGGGTTGAAGGCCCTCCGCAAGGTCGAACGTATTGTCCGCGAGGAGATGGATCGCGCCGGTGCCCTGGAAGTGCTCATGCCCGCCCTCCAGCCGCGCGAAATCTGGGACCAGTCCGGCCGTTACGAGGTGCTGCGCGAAGGCATGTTCAAGATCCGCGACCGGCAGGACCGCGAAATGGTCCTGGGCCCCACCCACGAGGAGGTCATCACCGATCTCGCCGCCCGTCAGATCAACTCCTACCGCCAGCTCCCCAAGACGTTCTACCAGATCCAGACCAAGTTCCGCGACGAGATCCGACCCCGTTTCGGCCTGATGCGGGCCAAGGAATTCAGTATGAAGGACGCCTACAGCTTCGACGTGAGCTGGGAGGCCGCTGATGCCAGTTACCAGGCCATGTATGACGCCTATGTCCGTATTTTCGCGCGTTGCGGCCTCTCGACCAAGGTCGTGGAAGCCGACACCGGCGCCATGGGCGGCAACTTTTCGCACGAATTCATGGTGCTGGCCGATGCGGGCGAGGACGGCTTGGCGGAATGCGAAGGCTGCACCTACGCCGCCAACCTCGAACGCGCGGAGCGGGCCACCCCCCGGCGCGACCCGGAGCCCTCCTCCAGGCCGCTGGAAGCCGTGGCCACCCCCGGCAAACGAACCATTGAGGACGTTTCCGCCTTTCTCAAGCTTCCCCCCGACCGCCTGATCAAGACCCTCATCTACCTGGCCGGCGGTAAACCGGTCGCCGTACTCGTGCCCGGCGACCGCGACTTGAACGAACACAAACTGGCCCGCGCCCTAGGGGGCGTCAGCCTGCAAATGGCTGACGATCAGACCATCGCCCAGGTCACCGGCGCGCCGGTCGGGTTCGCCGGTCCGATCGGTCTCAAGATCCCGGTCTATGCCGACCTTGACCTGAAGACTCCGCGCGTGAGTGCGGTCGGCGCCAACCAGGCCGACACGCATTTCATCAACGTTCTCCTCAGCCGGGATGCGGCGGGGCCCGAGTTCTACGACCTGGTTATCGTCCGCGAGGGCGATGCCTGCCCCCGGTGCGGCGCGCGCCTGCGGGAGAAACGGGGTATCGAGGTCGGCCACGTCTTCAAACTGGGCACCAAATACAGCAAGACTTTCGACGCCGGTTATCTCGATGCCGACGGCAATCGCCAGATCAGCGTGATGGGATGCTACGGCATCGGCGTGACCCGTACCCTGCAGGCCATCATCGAACAGCGTTACGACGCCAATGGCATTGTATGGCCCATGTCCGTGGCCCCCTATCAGGTC
>JBAXWO010000184.1:0-5645 GCA_037128375.1 bacterium | reverse complement strand
TGGTCGCCAAGGCTTACGTTCATTACCACCCCGGCCAGCCAACATCCCTCTCCCCATGAGCGAACCCTGGCTCCTGGCGAACCTTGGGATTGTTCCTTTTGCCGTCCTGGGCGCACTGGCCGGCAGCGCGGCGGCATGCATCCCGGCGCTGCACATTTACACGCTGATCGGAGGACTCCTTTTTCTTCCGACCCAAGGCGTCACCGGCGAACTTCCGGGACAATGGCTTTCCGCACTCACCATCGGCCTGGTCACCGGGTGGACCATCGTGAATGCCGTCCCCGCCATCCTTCTTTCCGCCCCGGATGAGAGCGCTCTATTCACGGTGATGCCGGGTCAGCGTTTTCTCATGGACCGGCGCGGCTATGAGGCGGTCATCCTGACCGTGTTTGGCGCCGCCGGAGCCCTGGCTTTGGTTTTCGCGGGAGCCCCCTTTGCACCGCGGTTTCTGCCGGGCGTTCATCAGGTGCTCTCGCCCCATTACCACTGGATCATCTGGACGGTGATGGCCTTCATGATCATGTCCGAGTGGCCGCAGGGCCGCACAGCTGTGATGAGCCCGTGGGACCGCTTCACCTCGGGAATGGCCAATACCTTCGCCGGGCTGGCTACCTTCCTGCTCGCAGGATTGCTGGGTTTCATCCTGCTCTATCGCCCGCCGCTCCCCGTTGAGTCGGCCTTTCAGAACCTGACGCCGGCTTTCGCCGGTCTTTTCGCCCTGCCCTGGCTGATCCTCAATCTCGTCAGCCGCATTCCCATCCCCCCGCAGCAAACAACCCGGTCCGTCCGGTTGGGCGGCGGGGAACTTCTGCGGGGCATCGCCGGCGGAACGCTGGGCGGCGCGTTCGCCGCTTTTGTTCCGGTGGTCAGCGGCGGAATCGGCGGCATGCTGGCCGGACATGCCACCTCGCTGCGCGAAGAACGCACGTTTCTCGTGGCCCAGGGCGCCTCCAAGGCCGTCTATTATGTGGGCGGACTGCTCCTGCTTTTCGTCCCGGGCCTGCAGGTGGCCCGGGGCGCCGGGGCCTCCATGCTCCGGGGCCTCTACACGCCCACCCTGGATGAGTATTGGCCGGCCGTGGCCGCCGCCGCCCTCGCCACGTCAACCACGCTCCTGGTCCTGCCTTTCTTCGCCCGGCTCACCCTCCGTATCATGGAAAGAACCGGGTATCGCGCGGTGTCCTGGTGTTCCCTGGCCCTGATTGTGCTGCTGGTCTTCGGGGTTACGGGCCTGCCGGGCTTGGCCGTGTTGTTTGTCGCCACCGGCATCGGGCTGATCCCCGTTCTGTTCGGCTCACGCCGCATGAACTGCCTGGGCGTCATCCTGCTTCCCCTGGCCTGTAACTTTTCGGGAATCGGCCCCGACATCGCCCGCTTTTTGGGACTGCTCTAAACCATGAAAGGATTGACCCATTTTGTCGTCGGCGTGGGATTCGCCTCATTCTGGCCGCACGCGATCGAGGCCGCCGTCGACGGCAACCCCTGGTTCTTCGTTCTGGGTGGAGCAGCGGGATTACTGCCGGATACGCTCGACTTCAAACTCGCGCGCTATTTCTACCGGCACGACCGGGAGATCGTCCCCGACCCGTCCCACCCCGATCCGTCCCTGGTCGCTACCGCGCTCGCTCAGGCCATCCACGACGCCCGCGCATCGGGCCGTCCCGTCCGGGTAAAGCTCAATACGGTCCGTGTGGGCGCCGGATTGTGGGGACAATACCGCCTGACCTTCGATGAAACCAACCACCGTGTCACGGTCGCCTACACGGGAGTGGTGACGACCGGCCGCGCACCGGTCCGTGACGAATCCCATCGCGCAACGGAAGCGTCCGCACCGCTGGAATGCCCGGTCGTGATGGACTACGAGGCCACCACCGAAATGGATATTTTCGAGGGGCCAACCTTCGCCATGGAGCCCCAGCCCAACGGCCGGGTATGCATCCGCTTCATTCCCTGGCACCGGCAATGGAGCCACAGCCTGACGTTCGCGTCCGGACTCGGGTTGCTGGCGGGAGGATTTTGGGGCGCCCCGGCGGCGATCATCACGGCGGGCGCCTGTAGCCTGCATATCCTCGCCGACCAGCTCGGGTTCATGGGCTCGAACCTTTTCTTCCCTTTCACAAAACACCGCCATCCCGGGCGGCAACTGATCCGGTCCGACCATCCCACAGCCAACTTCGCCGTGATCTGGTTTGCCGGCCTGCTGATCTATTGGAACCTTGCCCGCGCCGCGCCGCCGCCGGCCTCCGTGCCGTCGCTCATCACCCTGCTCCTGTACGCGGGGCTCATGCCGCTGGTCCTGGTCAAGCTCGCAGGGCGTGTAGCCCGGGACGGCCTCAGGCTGAGAATTCGCCCATCCCGCCATTCCGGTCCCACACAGGGGTGATTTCGCCAAGCAGCGTCACCCCGGCGTGGTCCTTGATTTCCTCCAGCACCGCCGCCGACACCTGAAGCTCATCCAGCCGCAGGGTATTGCGGATCCGTATGAGGCGGACTTCCTCTTCCCGGCGTACTCCCGCAGAACGGCAGGCCAGTTCCACCGCCTCACGATCGGTTGCCGCCACGACCGGCACCTTGGCCCGCTCCAGAAACCCCGTGGTCAGCACATTGGCGTAGGTGGTTTGGAAATCAATCTTGTCATAAGCCCGTCGCGTGATGATATCCGCCAGCCCCATACCCGCCGCATTGCCGTCCGTCTCGGGCGTCAGGTCGCGGATCACAATCATCCGGATGTCGGGCCACTCCGGCTCCGGCTGGCCCCGGATCTTCAACCGCCCGATGATGTTCGGGTCCATCCCCAGGCCGCTGATGTTCTTGCCGATCTCATCCACCACCAGCACGTCCACCTTCCCCACCGGAAGACGCGGCATGTTGCGCCGGGCAACCTCCAGCAGCAAGGGTTCCTCGCCGGGAATATCCGCCGCCGGCAGCGCCCGGACCAGCATGATCTCTTCGTAGGCATTCTCGACAGTGCCCAGGCCCAGCCGCACATTGGCATGGTGCAGAATCTGCCGGCCCACCTCGGGCATGACCTCCCGCAAGCCCTCCACCCCCAGCGCGTGGATGGCCAGCGCCTGGGCGTGCTTGCCCAGGCCGACGGCCATCATCTTCATCAGTCCGCTCTCGTAACGCCCGTGGAAGGATGTGTGCGGTTTGATCCGGTTGATGAGAATCGTACCGTCGCTTTCACTCGCCAATCGATCGAAGTAGACCGGCGTGTCCGATTCACCCCGGGGAAGTTCCACAACGTCCATGGAGGACCGCACCGGAGCCCCGACGGATTCCTCCGTGATCCCGTACCGGGCCAGCACGGCGGCCTGCCCTTCCGCCGTGGCCCCGCCATGACTCCCCATGGCCGGCACAATAAACGGCACCCCGCCCTGCACCTTGATCCAGGCGACCGTCTGGCTGACCAGAACCGGCAAATCCGCCATGCCGCGACTGCCCACCGCCACGGCGATCCGTTCGCCCGGCCGCACCTTCACCCCCGATGCGCGCAACTCGTCGGTCACCGCTTCCGCCACTCGATCGATCCGCGGCCGCGGAAACTGTTGTCGAACTCTGAACATCCGGGAAAGATTCATGCTTCGTGCCTTTCTGCCTGTGTCACGCCCACTAATCCTCCAACCGGAACTCAAATGTCAAGTCGATCTCTCCGGCGACCCGTCGCTCGCCGCGTTCGGCAGGCGCGAAACGGGCGCTTCTGACGGCGTCGATGGCCGCCTTGTCCAAGGATCGAACCCCGCTGCTCCGCACAACCTCCTCGGATTCCGTCCGTCCTTCCGCGCTCACCCTTATGCGCACAGTGACTGAGCCTTCCTGCCCCCCGGCCCGCGCGCTAACCGGATAGCTCGGCCTGATTTCGGACAAGGCGGTCGGTTGGTGCCAATCCCCCTGCCGCGCGCCTGACGAACCGCCGGGCGGTCCCGTCGTTCGCATCCCTGTCAGAACCGGCGCCCGGGGAGGCGAGACCAAGCTTAAAGGATCAATCCGCCCCATAGCACTCCCCGCTGCAACGGGCGAGAGAACAATCGCATCCGGCTCCGGCGGGACTAGGCGGTCGACCTCCGGGAGGAACGCTGGAATCGGGAGCATTCTGGATTCGGGCAGGGAAGAAAGGGCGCTGACCTCCTCCTTTGCCGCTGGATCCACGATATCGATACGTATCGCTTCAGCGGAAGAGTTGGGCAAAGGTCCCCGACCGACTGAAGAAGAAATCCAAACGAGCCCCGCCCCAAGGCCCCCGTGTAGTAGCAAGGCCGCCGTAAATGCCAGAAGTCTGTCACCCTGGGAAATCATGTGCGGCGCCACCGCACAACCATCGATGCCCCGGAAGCATCCCGTGTCGGAAAGGTCATCATACTCGTGATTAGAAAGCACCTTCACGCCGCCTTAACGAGCCCGAACAGGCCCTGTTGCCTTTCAACGTCGCAGGCGGCATAAAGGTTCACCCGAGCCTACGCGCAGGGAGTCCGGGAGTGGCAGCGTCCCTGCCTGAGGGGTCATGCTCCCTGGAGTCAACCCAAGTCACCCCCTGCAAAACGCATCGGGGCTTTCACTTCATCTTGAGTTTCTTCAGTTTCGGCTCGATCACGAAACGGCAATAGGGAGCGGTGCGGTTGTCGTTGAAATAGTCCTTGTGATAGTCCTCGGCGGGATAGAACTCCGGGGCGGGGACGATTTCGGTGACGACAGGCCGGTCGAGTTTACCGGAGGCGTTTAAGGCCTGTCGGGAAGCTTCGGCCTCGACCTTCTGCTTCGGCGTGAACCAGAAGATCACCGAGCGATACTGGGTTCCCCGGTCCGCCCCCTGTTGGTTGAGGGTGGTCGGGTCATGCATGGACCAGAAAAGGTCCAAAAGCTGCGGATAGGAAATGCGTGACGGGTCGTATTCCAGGCGCACGACCTCGGCGTGGCCCGTATCGCCGGTACAGACCTGTTTGTAAGAGGGGTTCTTGGTGGTCCCCCCGGCATAACCGGAGGCAACGGCCAGCACACCCGGCGCGCGCTGGAAAATCGCTTCCGAACACCAGAAGCAACCGGCACCGAACATGGCCACGGCATTTGACGAAACGGTAGAGGCGGGCGTCATCACGGGATCTCCGGCGATGGATTTCACGACGCAAACCCAAGCCACCGCCACGGCAAACCCCAGGGTGCGTCTTTTCATGCGGGAAGTGTAGTCTGATGCCGGGCGGGATCAAACCAAAAAAAGAGGGCTTGTGATTGCTCACAAGCCCTCAGAAATAAAACCCGGCAACGCGCTACTCTCCCATAGCCAAAGCTACAGTACCATCGCCGCAGAGGCCCTTCACTTCCGTGTTCGGTATGGGAACGGGTGTTTCTTCCTCGCTTTGATCACCGGGAAAACTGAAAGAGAATGGCCGATGGTCATGCAAAGAAACATTAACCATTCTCCGATAAATTAAGAAAATAGAGATGGGAACTAAATACTCACGTCAAAGGTAAGGTCAAAAAAAGTCAAGCCACACGGCTGATTAGTACTGGTCAGCTGAATCCCTCACGGGACTTACACACCCAGCCTATCAAGGTCGTAGTCTACAACCTGCCTTCAGCTCCTTGCGGAGGGGAGATCTAATCTTGGAGGAGGCTTGGCGCTTAGATGCTTTCAGCGCTTATCCGTTCCG
>JBAXWO010000183.1:0-5646 GCA_037128375.1 bacterium | reverse complement strand
GTAATTGTTATCGGGGCCGGACCGGGCGGGTATCCCGCCGCCATTCGCGCCGCACAACTGGGCGCCTCGGTGGCCGTCGTGGAGAAGGAGTACGCAGGGGGTACCTGCCTGAACTGGGGTTGCATTGCCACTAAGTCCTTGATCGCCTGCTCGGACCTCTTTGCGCATATCCAGCGCGCGGAGCAGTTCGGCATCAAGACAGGAGCCTTGAGTTACGACTACACCGCCATGAGCCGGCGCAAGAACGAAATTGTTTCCAAGCTGCGCGGCGGTGTGGAGGGCCTGTTGAAGGCCAATAAAGTGCAGGTCTTCAAGGGCACAGCCTCTTTTGTGGACCGTCAACACGTAAGGATCACAGCGGCGGATGGTGCCCAGACAACGCTCGAGACGAAGACGACGATCATTGCGTCAGGCTCCACATCGGCGGTGCCAGGATTCCTTCCCAAGCATGAGCGGGTTATGGAAAGCAGGGCCTTTCTTGAACTGACCAAACTACCCGCCTCCCTCCTGATCCTGGGCGGCGGTGTGATCGGCTGCGAATTCGCCTGCATGGCGGCCCAATTGGGCGTCAAGGTCACCGTCGTCGAGCTTCTGGAAGATATTCTTGTGATGGTCGATGCGGATATCCGCCGCGAATTGCGCCGCCACATGGAGTCACTCGGGATCCGCATCCTGACCGGCAAGGCGCTCGAAAAGGTGGAAGCCACTTCGAAGGAGGTGAAGGGGCAATGCGGGGATGAAACGTTGTCGGCCGACCTGCTGCTGGTCTCCGTGGGACGTCGACCCGTTACGGCGGACCTGAAGTTGGAGACCGTTGGAATCACGGTCAACAAGGCCGGATTTATCCCGGTGGATGATTTCGGACGCACGTCGGCGTCTTCAATCTACGCCATCGGCGACGTGACCGGCATCGCCCAACTGGCTCATGCGGCCACCTCGCAGGGCGTGATGGCCGCCGAGAACGCAGTCAGCCCCCGGAAGCGGAAGCTCGAGAAACTGGTGCCGGCCTGTATCTTCACCTCGCCTGAGATCGGGAGTGTGGGATTGACCGAACAGCAGGCGAAGGAAAAAGGCCTGGCCATCAAGACGGGTAAGTTCACCTTTGCGCACCTCGGCAAGGCCATGGCGGCAGGAGAAACAGGCGGGTTCGTCAAGTGGGTGGCCGATGCCTCAACCGGTCAACTATTGGGCGCCCACGCCGTCGGCCTGCATGCGACCGAACTGATTTCGGAGGCCACCGCCGCCGTGCGGGCGGAACTGACCGCGGAGGAACTGGGACGGACGATTCATTGCCACCCCACCCTCTCCGAAACCTGGATGGAAGCGGCGCATGTCCTGTTGGGTCATTGCGTGCATGCCCCGCCTGTAAAACACTGATCGATGCATTCGAAAATTCCCATCGGTGTGGTCGGCCTGAACTTTGGTCGCCACATTGTTGAACAGATCACCTCTGGACCGGGGGCGGCTTTCTTTCAATTGGCAGCCGTCTGCGACCAGAATCGTGCTCGGGCGGATGAGTTTGCCGCGCGGGAAAATGTTCCCGCCTATTACAGTCTGGAAGACCTGCTGCAGCGCGCGGATATTCCTACCATCGGACTATTTACGGGTCCCATTCATCGCAGCCAACTGCTGCGACAAATCCTGAAGACAGGGAAACACATCCTGACGACCAAGCCTTTTGAACTCGACCCCATTGAGGCAAAAGCGGTTCTGATGGAAGCGCGCCACCTGGGCCTGGCTATTCACCTGAATTCGCCTGCGCCCCTTCTCTCTCCGGATTTGGCACAGATTCAAGCCTGGGTGGCTGAGTTTCAACTGGGCCGCCCGATCGGCGCTCGCGCGGAGGCCTGGCACGGCGGCGGGTTTACGGAAGTTGCCGATGGATCCTGGTTCGATGATCCCGATTTATGCCCGGTCGCCCCCCTGTATCGGATTGGCATCTATCTGATCAATGACCTGATCCGCTTATGGGGGCCGGTGGAGCAGGTACAGGTCATGCACGCCCGGTTACGCACCGGCCGCCCCACGCCCGATACGGCCGCCGCCGTGCTCCGTTTTCAAAACGGTGCGCTAGGGAATCTGTTTGCCACGTTTTGCATCAACGATAGCGAGCCGGGCGAGTCACGCCTGACGCTGAATTATGAGCGCGGGACCATCTACCGGGATGTCGGGCCGCGGGGGCTGGATGAGGCGCACAGTGGAAGCCGGAACCGTTTGGAACTGGTATGCACCTCCGGGCAACACAAACGAGTGGTCCGCACAGTCGAATGTTCCGCTATAAGCGGCGCCTACCAGTGGGAGGCCTTTTACAGGGCTGTGCGGGGCGAACAACTTACCCAAACGGTCGAGCCTCAGACGGTGGTGATGGGGCTGAATGTCATCCAGGCACTGAAACGGGCCGGTCTCACTCAGGCCGCCGAAACAGTTCAGGAATCGCCGGCAGATGAGTCCTGATTCACCCGCTCCGTCGGTACCCCGGTCCTTGGTCTGGTCGTGACAGTCTTCAGCGCCGCCTCCTGCCGTCTTCGCACCTCATACATGGCGATGGCAGCGGCCACGGCGGCGTTCAGCGAGCCCACCCGGCCCCGCATGGGTAGACGGATAACCTCATCGCAGGTCTCCCGGACCAGTTTGCTCAGCCCTTCGTCTTCTCCCCCTACCACCAGCGCCACCGGCCCCTCAAAACGCGCGGCAGTGTAGGGCACGGCTCCGGTCGTTTCCTCCAACCCCACCATCCAGATGCCCGCCTCCTTCATGCGCAGCATGGCCTGATGCAAACTGGTGACGCGTGCCACGCGCACATGCTCCGCCGCACCCGCCGAAGCCCGTACCACAGCCGCCGTAACGTCCACCGCGCGATGCACGGGAATGACGACGCCATCCACCCCGGCCGCCTCGCACGAACGCAGGATGGAACCCAGATTCTGAGGGTCCTGAACGTGATCGACCAGCAGCAACAGTGGCGGCATGCGCCGACCCTCCGGCACCACCAGCAGCTCGGGCGGATCAACATAGGGATACTCCGAGACTTCAGCCGCCACGCCCTGGTGGTGGCCGCTGGCACACAGGCGATCCAACTCGAACTTGTAAACGGAGCGAACAGTCAGGCCTTTGCGCTCGACCAACTTGACCAACTCAACCACGGCGGCCGAAGCTTGCCGAATATTATTGGCCATGAGGATGGACTTCACTTCACGCCGACCGGCCCGCAGCATTTCAGCGACCGGTTGCCGACCGAAGACGATTTCTTGATTGCTCATACTGATCCACTTCCCCGTTCGCTATGGGCCATTCCGGACGCGTTGCGTCCCGTTTGATACCGTGCCGGCCAAATTCAACACTTCTGCCGTCCCCTCCAAGGCCACGGAAACCAGGCTTGCGCGAATACGTCCGAGCGCCAACTCGTAATCCACCACCAGCGGTACGACGGATTCCACCATGGCTTCGCACGCAGACGCTCTCAACCCGTCGTCATTCAGAACCTCCGCCAGCTCATCAAAAGGAATGGCCCAGGCGAAAAAGTCCCGCGCCCGACTTTGCCGTTTGCCCACCGGAACGGTCTCGATGCGCAGGGCGTCCAGTCGCGCGCGATCAAGACACCCTGGGCTTTTTTCCCGGTGCGTCACCAATTTCAGGGCCACCACCTCACCATCCAGGTTGACGCTGATCCGGTCCCTGCCCTTGACGGTTCCGGCCTGATTGGTCCGGCACTGACCAATGAGATAATCCATGATGGGCCGTATTTGACGGCTTAATTCCAGCAAGTCTTCGGGGTGGGAAAGGGCGGTGTCGACCCGACCCGTCCCGGAAAGATCACGCCGCATGAATTCCATGGAACCGGACTGGGTGTCATACGTCGAAACGGATTGCGCCCTCGAACTGCGGCCCAACAACGGGTTCAGGTATTCATCCGTCGATTTGGCGAACAACAGGGCATGAAGATCCGGCATGGTCAACACGCTGATCATGTCGTCATGAATCGAAACACGGTTCTTCTTGCGCTCGGTATTACGGTCGGCTGAATCCACTCGCACATCAATGAAAACCGCTGGGACTTCCTCGCCGGTAATGCGATGCCGCCACATTCCGCCCGTGGTGGTGAGTCGGATGTGCCCGAGTCGGGAAAGTTCGATGTTCAGGAAGCGGTACCCCAACTGGTATTCCATCACAATGGGAGCTTCGTTGCCCCGGAATCGCGCCCGGATATCCCCCAGCGGATCGGTGCCGGGAGCCGCCCACCCCCCCGAAACCATGCCGATCACAAGCAGTAATGTCAGCCAAACGCGTCGCACGGATCCCCCTCCTCTATCTACCGTCTCGGCCTTCGTCTTTTTTCCTGGCGACGCTCAACTTTTTTTGGCGGACTCTTCGTTTCCCGGAGGAGGGCAAAATCGATCCGCCGCTTTTCATAATCCACACGGGTGACGGTCACCTTCACCGTGGTTCCCTGTTTGAAAACCTCATTGCCCGCCCGTAAGGCTTTGGCGCCGGGATCGAACCTGACAAACTGATCCGATATGGAAGAAACATGCAGAAGTCCCTGGATATCAAGCTCATCCAATTCGATGAATAAGCCAAAATTCATCACCTTGACGACCACGGCGTCATAAACGCGTAACTTGTGCTCCTCAAGCTGCTGGGCCAGGAACCGGTACTTCTTGATTTCCAGCAACTCCCGCTCGGCCTCCTGCGCCGTTTTCTCCGTCTCCGAACAGTGCACGGCGATCCGTTCAAGTTCATCAGCCGGGTATGGATTGGACTTGCCCTCCAAGGCCGCCGCGAGAATCCGATGCACAACCAGATCCGGATACCGGCGGATGGGCGACGTGAAATGCGCGTAGTATTTTTTTGCCAGTCCGAAATGTCCGCCTTCCTTGGACGAATAGACGGCGCGTTTCATGCTCTTCAGGATCGCCATGTGGGCGGCATGCACCAGCGGGGTGTTGCGGCTGCGCCGCACGAATTCCATGAGCATTCCCCGTTGCTTGAGGTTGCCCGGCTGATACCCCATGTCCCGCAACTCCATCGTCAAATCGTCGAGTTTGTCCTCGGTCGGGGGTTCGTGGAGACGATGGATCAACTTCATGCCGCGCTGACTGATCTCCCTGTCGACGGCCTCGTTGGCCGCCACCATGCACTCCTCGATCATCTGGTGCGAAATATCGTTGATGAGCGGGCGTATGTCCTGAATCATTCCGTCCGGGCCGATGACGATCTGACTCTCGGGCAGGTCGATGTCCAGCGCGTCGTTCTGGATCCGCCGCCGCCGCAGTTGCATGGCCAGCTCGCACACATCCTTGATGAGCGTCGGCGCCCCGGGAGGGAGATCCGGCACCGGGCATAGCATACCGTCAGGTGTCTCAATCACCTGCAGCGCCTGCTCGTAGGTGAGCCTGAGCTTCGAGTGGATGACACTGCGGGAAAACCGCGCCTGGGTCATACGTCCGACCGCATCGAAGGTCATGAAAGCCGAGAAAGCCATGCGGTCCTGCCCCGGTTTCAAACTACACAGACCATTGGAAAGTTCCTCCGGCAACATGGGGATGACCTTGTCCGGAAGATAGACACTGTTGCCGCGCTTGATCGCCTCCTGATCAAGCTTTCCGCCGCGGAAAACGAAATGTCTCACGTCGGCAATATGCACCC
>JBAXWO010000182.1:0-5661 GCA_037128375.1 bacterium | reverse complement strand
GCATCCGCCGGCGGGATTTGGGGTGGGGGAGATTCATTCAGAACTAATGCAAACCGCCGGATGATCCGGCAGAAAAAGGAGAAGGGAACAATGACGGAAACGAAAACGAGTTATACGGCGCGGCCCAAAATGCCGCCGCCACCGCTGCCACCGGCAGCACAGGCACGCGGGAGCGTGTCGTTTCAGGCACCCCGCACGGCAGGCGGCCACCGCGTCCTATTGTACGGCCCCGGCGGCATCGGGAAGACCACGCTGGCAATGCAAGCGCCTGGGCCAGTGGCTTTCTTCGATCTGGACGAGAGTTTAGGCGTCCTGGTTCCGCACCCTCGTGGTGACGGGGTCAACAGACTGGCGGATCAATGCTGCTCTTCGTGGCAGGCGATACGCGACGCATTGCAGTCGCCGGGATGGGACGAGATCAGAACGATAGTGATCGACACGGCTACGAAGGCTGAGGAACTGGCCGTTGCCCACACGCTGGAACATACCCTGCAGGATGGCAAGAGAGGGACGAGTATCGAGGGGTACGGGTTTGGCAAAGGTTACGGGTACGTGTTCGACACGTTTCTGACGCTCCTGGGCGACTTGGACCGCCACGCGCGCGCCGGCCGTAACGTGATTCTGATTTGCCACGATTGCACATCAACGGTTCCAAACCCGGCTGGCGAGGATTGGCTGCGGTACGAGCCGCGCCTGCAGGCGCCAGGATCGGGCAAGGCGTCGATCCGGCTGCGCGTGCGGGAGTGGGCGGACCATGTGTTGTTTATCGGCTACGACGTGGACGTCGGCAAGGGTGGGAAAGGGCGGGGATCCGGTACGCGGACCCTGTACACGGCGGAACTGCCGCACTGCATGGCCAAGAGCCGGACGACGCAGGAGGTTATTCCCCTGGGGCCGGATGGGGCGGCGGTGTGGGGGGCGGTGATTCGGTAGGCGGACCGAAGACCACAGACAGCAGACTGCAAACGACAGACAGAAGAAAAAACGGGGAGTCGCGGCACGGAGTGCCCCTCCCACATTAAACAGTAAGGGGATCGCCGGTACGGAGACCGGCTCCCACATTAGGAAAAATCAAAGAAAGAGGAACGAATATGGCAGTGATGGAAGAAGGAACGTATCCGGGGACGACTGTGGCGGCGAGTATTTATGAGGCGGCGAGCGGTGCGGTGATGTGCTCGATGGTGATCGACGTCAATGGGACGCAACTCAAGGGCGGGATCTGTCTGGTCCAGAAGGACGGGACGCTCAGTGAACGCGGGTTCAAGGACGTTCAGGAAATCTTCGGGTGGCGCGACTGGGATTGGGAGAGGTGGGGCCAGGAGCCCGAGACGTTCGCCGGTGCGGCCGTCCAGGTGAAGGTCGAGACGGTGCAGGGCGACCGTGGTGCCTTCTCGTCGATCAAGCACGTCAATCCGGCCGGTGGCGGGCAGCGCTTGGAGGCGGCGAACGCGAAAGGCTTGGCGGCCAAGTACGGGGCGAAGACCCGCGCTTTGTTCGGTGGTTCGACCCCTTCGACAGGGCTTAGGGCGGGGCCGCTCACCACAGGCGGGACGCCGGCGGCGGGCAGGCCCGTGCCGCCGAAACCGCCAGCGGTGAAAACCCCGCCGCCACCCCCGCAACCCCAGGCCGTGACCAGCACGATGGAAGAGTGCTGGGACGTGTTCTGCAAGAAGAATGAGGGCAAGCCGGAACTGGAACTCTATGGGCTGTGGTCCGACCGTGTCCTGGCCGAGACCGGCAAATCGCAGAACGATTGCGGGGCTCAGGACTGGGGCAAGTTGATGGGGTCCATGACGGCCGACGATATTCCGTACTGAGCAAGGGGGAACCAGATGAAGGCTTACATCGTATTTGAATGCCCGCAAGGAAGCGCATGCTGGACCGTGGCGCACCGTGACCCGAATGGGGCGGGAATAGCGACGACGGCGCATTTCCACAAGAAGGAACTGGCTGAACGGTTCTGTTCTGAGGTCATGAGCAAGCGAAAAGGCTGGTGGGGCGGGAAGCCCGACCAGCGGCCCATGGATTGGCATATCGCAGAGGTGGACTTGCCGGACCGCGAGAAGGAGCGGTTGGAGTGCAAGGCGACCTACGAGAATCGGGAAAAGTAACCACAATGGAAAGCGCGGCGCCGCAGCGCGTAATCTGCGCGGAACTTTTACATGCAGGAACTGTTGATCGAGACGATCCGAACCGACGGCGGCGTCCAGAGCCGGGAGCGGATTACTGAAGAGTACGTCGCAGAGTTGGCTGACGTCATCAAGGCCGGCAAGAAGTTGCCGCCCATCGAGGTGTACGGCGATGGCGGTGAAGTTTGGGCGGCGGATGGATTCCACCGTCTGGTGGCACACCAGCGGGCGGGAAAGCGGACGATCCGCTGCAATGTCCATAGGGGGACCAAGGCGGATGCGGTATGGGCGAGTTGCGCGGCCAACCAGGAGCATGGGCTCAGGCGAGGCAGGGGCGACATTGAGCGGGCCGTAAAAATGGCCATTGAGGTCAAGCCAGGCCTGTCTCAGGAGGCCATCGCGCTGCACGTTGGATGTTCACGGGATTGGGTAAACAGGTTGTGTACAGTCCACAACCTGAAACGGGCCGACAAGGTGACGGGGAAGGATGGCAAAGAGTATCCGGCCCGCCGCATCCGCCCCCCTTGGGAAGTTGAAGGGCAAGGAGTTGCGCCGCGACAAATACCGCCGCTTCCGGCTGGGAACGCCACTGTTCCGCCCCCCCAGACACGAAGTGACGTGGATGAAACCATGGTCGGGCAGTGCATTGAGATCATCAAGGAAACCGGACGGGCGTCCACGTCATCCTTCCAGCGCCGCATGCGCATCGGCTACACGACCGCCGCCAGGATCATGGACGTGCTCGAAGAGCGCGGAATCGTTGGTCCTGCGAATGGGAGCGAGCCCAGGGAGGTGCTTGTTGATCTTGGAACCGGGACGTCTCCATCACCGGTACCGGCCGATGATCAGAATCCACCCGCCCGGATGGACGATGTCGGAAAGCCGATACCTGACCATCTGCTGCCGCTGTTTGACCGCGGGCAGGAGGTTCAGGCGCTGTTGAGTCAGATATCGAGCATGAAGGGCCTGCTGAAGCGGGCTGAAGAGTCGGGGGATGTGCTTTACGCGGATGTGAACTTCAACTCCGCGTTGGCCGCACTCCAGACGGCGTATGCCGACATCAAGGCGACGAAACCATTCGCCGTGTGTCCCTGGTGCCACGGTACGTTCTCGGACCAGTGCCGGGGCTGTGACCATCGCGGGGTCCTTGGGGAATACCGATGGAACACCACCGTGCAGAGGGAGCTCAAGGGATGAGTTTCCGCTTACGTCCTTATCAGATTGAAGCCGTCCGAAATATCGAGGCGGAATGGAAAGACCACCGGTCAACGCTGCTGGTCCTGCCCACCGGTGCCGGCAAGACCACGGTCTTCTCCGAGATTATCCGGCGGGCCTTTCCCCGGCGTGCGCTCGTGCTCGCCCACCGCGAAGAACTCGTTTACCAGGCGCGCGACCGGATCAGGGCCATGACCGGGTGGCGCGTCGACGTGGAAATGGGCGAGGCGCGGGCGGAGATGGCCTGCATGTTCGGCGGGCCCCGGGTGGTATGTTCCACCATCCAGACGCAGGCCTCCGGCGGGGATGGCGGCGGTCGGATGACCCGATTCGACCCACGCCTGTTCGGCGTGCTGGTGGTGGATGAGGGGCATCACGGCATCAGCCGGTCGTACCGTCGTGTGATTGACTTCTACACGGACGGCAACCCCGACATCCGTATTCTCGGTGTAACCGCCACGCCGGACCGGGCCGACGAAGAGGCGCTGGGTCAGGTGTATGAAACCGTCGCGTTCGACTACGAAATCGAGGACGCCATCAAAGACGGTTGGCTCGTGCCCGTTGCGCAGCAGATGGTGCACGTCGAGGGGCTCGACTTCTCCGGATGTCGAACCACGAGGGGCGACCTGAACGGGGCCGATCTGGCCAAGGTGATGGAGTACGAGGAGAACCTGCACCGGGTGGTGGCGCCAGCCATTGAGATCGCCGGGAACCGGCGGACGTTGGTGTTTTGTTCCTCCGTCGATCATGCCGAGCGGATGTGCGAGATGTTCAACCGGCACCGGGACGGGATGTCCGCCTGGGTTTGCGGGAAAACCGATAGGGATGAGCGTCGGAAGATCCTCGCCAATTACAGCGCCGGCCGGGTGCAGGTCGTATGTAACTGTGGCGTGCTCACTGAAGGGTTCGACAACCCGGGCGTGGAGATCGTGGTCATGGCGCGCCCCACCAAATCCCGCAGTCTCTACGCGCAGATGGCTGGCCGCGCGACGCGGCCGTCGGATGCGATCGCGCATGAGTTGAACACGCATGAATCGCCCGAGGCCCGCCGGGCGTTGATCGAGGCGTCATGCAAGCCGTCATGTCTGATCGTGGACTTTGTGGGGAACTCCGGACGTCACAAGTTGATGACCAGCGTGGACATTCTCGGCGGCCGCGTGTCTGAACATGTGCGGGAGTTGGCCGTCAAGAAGTTGGGCGATGGAAAGCCCAGGCGCGTGGACGAGGCGCTTGACGAGGCGGGAGAGGCCGAACTGAGGGACAAGGAGCGGCAAGCAGCCCGGCGTGCCGCCCTGACGGCCCGCGCAAAATGGACCGTTCAGAGCGTGGATCCGTTTGATGTGTTCCAGGTGCAGCCGGTTGCCGACCGCGGTTGGGATAAGGGCAAGCGCCTGAGCG
The DNA here is from genome assembly GCA_037128375.1 of bacterium. Lineage (GTDB taxonomy): Bacteria > Verrucomicrobiota > Kiritimatiellia > CAIKKV01 > CAITUY01 > CAMBRF01. The sequence continues at coordinate 919 of JBAXWO010000182.1, read as the reverse complement.
ATGGTCAGGCCGGTCTGCTGCGCAAGCAGGGCATCGATCCGGACAGCATGTCCTACGGGCAGGCTCGGCAGTTGCTGAACGAATTATTTCGGCGATGGGATGCCGGGTTGTGTTCGTTCGCGCAGGCCAAAACATTACGGAAGCGCGGGATGCCCACCAACGTCACACGGGACGAAGCCAAGGCGATGATCGACGGCATCGCCGCGCGAGAAGGATGGAAGAAAAGAGAGGTGGCATGAAAAGCAGATTTGCAGACCTGACGGGAATGCGTTTTGGGCGACTAAGGCGCGGATGGGATCTGTCTCGCGTCATGAATGAACCCTGCAACAAGAGAGGAGGGCAGTCATGAGCACATCGAAATGGACACGCGTTAATCACAAACATCCTTGTTCGGTGTGCGGTTAGGCAAACACGACTGGTGCGGGTATGACGACGAGGGTGCGGTGTGCTGCATGCGCGTAGCGTCGGAAATGCCATCGCGCAACGGCGGATGGATTCATAACGCCACGCCCACGCGGTCAGGCGCCACGCCACGCCGTCAACCGACTGCTGTCAATGGTTACGAGTCGCCCGACTTTGACGCCCTGCTCTGGTGGCGTGCGGTGCGCCATGTGCTGCGATGGGAACGGCTGGAGCCGTGGTCAATCGGGTTGGGCTTGCCGATGGGTGTGCTGGACGTGATGGGTGCCTGCACGTTGGGCGAAATGCTCGCCTTCCCCATGCATGACGGGACCGGCCAGGTCTGCGGGATCCGGACGCGGAACCGGGACGGTTCCAAGCGGGCGGTGACCGGCAGCCGGGCGGGTGTGTTCCTGCCGACGTTCCATGACGGTGCTGAACCGGTGGTCTGCGAGGGGCCCACCGATGCGGCGGCCGCCATGGCGATGGAGTTCTGGCCGATAGGCCGGCCGTCATGCAC
>JBAXWO010000181.1:0-5662 GCA_037128375.1 bacterium | reverse complement strand
GGGCGGCAACTGAAATAAATATGTGGATTGACAGACGCTGCCTCATGGTGTAAACAGCAGCGTTTTTTATGGCCTGAAAGGTTGGAAGCACAATGAAGACGTCTCTGCCAGTGGAGAGTGAGATCCAGCGCAAGTGGTATCTCGTAAATGCAGCCGGCAAACCGCTCGGCCGCCTGTCCGTGAAGATCGCCAATCTTCTGCGGGGACGCGGCAAACCCATCTCCACCCCCCATATCGATACCGGCGATTTCGTGGTGGTCACCAATGCCCGCGAGGTCAAGCTGACGGGAAGCAAGCCCGTCAAGAAAACCTATGTCCGTTACACCGGGCACCGGAGCGGAAAGAAATCGACGACCTTTGCGATGATGAACGAGCGTCATCCCGAGCGGGTGGTTGAGAAAGCGGTAAAAGGCATGCTGCCTCACAACCATCTCAGCCGCCGGATCGTGAAACGCCTGAAAGTCTATGCCGGAGCCGAACATCCGCATGTGGCACAGGCTCCTACAACCATTGAACTAGCTTAAGAAGGGATACTGACGTGGTCGAAAAAGTCGCAGAATATTGTGCATCAGGACGCCGCAAGACAGCGGTCGCCCGGGTTTGTCTGACACCCGGTACGGGCAAGTGGATCGTCAACAAGAAGGATCCGAACATCTACTTCGGAACCGAAGCCGTCGTGAAGTTCATTGAACAACCCATGAAACTTACCGACTCCCGCGAGAAGTTCGACCTGACCGCCAGCCTCACCGGCGGCGGAATCGTCGGGCAGGCCGGCGCCTTGCGTCACGCCATCTCCCGCGCCCTGGTGGTCGCCGATGCCTCCCTGCGCAAGGTCCTGAAAAGCAGCGGCTGCATGACTCGCGATTCCCGCATGAAGGAACGCAAGAAATACGGTCAGCCTGGCGCCCGCAAACGCTTCCAGTTCTCGAAGCGCTAGACTCCGCGCACCCGCACGGCAAGCCCCGTTCCGAAAGGACGGGGCTTTTTTTGTCCCCGCGGGCCGCGGTCATGGACGATCGTTCCGAGCCCGCGTATCAGAGGGCTTTTCTTTCGGCCCCGCTTTGTGTAGGCTGCCGGGGATATGACTGAAGAGCGGGCCCATGGCAGGGCACTTGGAAACGCCACCACGCAGATCGAAAACGTACCCTCGCGGACCCCGACTGTCGGACGCGAGGGCCCCACGCTCGTCGTACCGCGCGCCCCCGTGGACAACGCCCAACCCCATCCGGCGGCGTCTCCTTCCCCCTACCAGATCATCAGCGAGATCGGGCGCGGCGGAATGAGTGTGGTCTATCTGGCCAAGGACCTGAAACTCGGCCGTTTTGTCGCTATCAAGCGGCTGAGCCGCGCCTTCCTGACCGATGCCGCCATGCGGGAACGGTTTGCCCGCGAGGCGCAGTTAATCGCCTCCCTGAATCACATCTACATCGTCAAACTGTTCGATTTTGACACCCAGCAAGCCGAACCGCACATCGTCATGGAATACGTGGCCGGCCCCGGAAAAGCGCCCGCCCCCGACTGGCCGCCCCCCTCCCTCAACCTCGAGCAGAAACTGGAACAGAACGCAGGCCCCCTCTCGCTCCGCGCCTCGGTCGTCCTCGTCAAGAAACTCTGCTCCGCCATTGAGTACGCCCACCGTCATGGCGTCATCCACCGTGACCTGAAACCTTCCAACATCCTCCTCGATGAACATGGCGAGCCGCGCATTGTGGACTTCGGGATCGCGCGCCAGACGACCTCCGATGCCGCCAAGCTGACCATGACCGGCACACGGATGCTTTCCCTGGGCTACGCTCCGCCTGAACAGGAAATCAGCCCCGGCCTGGCCGACGAGCGCGCCGATATCTACAGCCTGGGTGGCATTTTGTACTTCTGCCTGACCGGCGAAAACCCGCGCTTCTTCCGGGACAGCCGTGTGCCCGAATACCTCCGCCCCATGCTCCTGAAAGCCCTGGAGCAAGACCCCAAACAACGCTGGGCGTCCGCCCACGATTTCGCGGACGTGCTCGCCCAGTCAGCGGGCGATTTCCTGTCGCCCCTTACCGATCCCGGCATGTGGCGCTGCAAATGGTGCAATGCGGTCAACCCCGTGGCCAACCGCTATTGCTCGCAATGCAACTGGGACGGCCTGGAACGGTGTCCGGAATGCGACGGCGAAACCAGGGTGGGGGTCCGCTTCTGCGGGCAGTGTTCGACCGACATCAAAACCCTTGAGGATATGCGGTCGCTGCTCAGTCGCCTGCGGGACTTCCGCCGCCAGAAGGATTTCGCCCGGCTCAAGGATGCCATGGACGGCGTCGAGCGTTTTCATCCGCGCGGCGGAAAGGGCCAGGAAATCAAACGCGAGATTCTCGAACTGGGCGATACGGCCAACTGGGCGATCCAACGCAAGGACGAACTGACCCAGAGCATTGCCGTGGAATTGGATCGTCAGAATTACGAGGGAGTTCGCGAACGGCTTAACGAATACAGCGTGCTGGACGACGGCCCCGGGTACCAAAGCCTGCGCACGGAGATCCCCTGGCGCATCGCGGAACGCAACATCCTCGCTCTCCGGACCGAGATGAGCCAGGCCCGCGAATTGTGGGCGGCTAAAAAACCCGGGGCGACCCAGACGGCGCTGGTCGGCATCGAGGACCGCCTGTTGTCTGTCAGCAGCCTCGAATCCCAGTTTCCGGCCCTCAAGGGCGCACTGACCCTGCCCGATGCCTCGCGGCCCGGCGTCGAACCCAGCGAATACGCGAAGGCCGTCGCGACGCTGTCCAAAGATGCCGCGAAGTTGAAGGCTGAGATGGAGGCGGCCCGGCAGAAGATCGAAGACCTTGTACAGCAGGCCGCCCAGGCGCTGAAGAGCCAGGACTACGAGGGCTGCGTAGGGACCTGCGAAGCCGTACGCGAGATCACAACGGAGCCGTCCCCGGCCGATGCCCTGACGAAAAAAGCCGTCGCCCAGATGGAGCAGATCACCAAGCTCCTCGGGCGCGCCGATGAGGCGATGCAGAAAGGAAAGCTGCGCGTGGCGGAACGGATGGTTCGCGACGTGCTCGACCGTCTCAAACAGGACTCGAGCGAGGCCCGCCAACTTCTGGTCCGCCTTCACTCGCGCCGCCGCCAGCGCGCCGCCCTCACGACCGCGTTGGGACTGGTGTGCGCGACCCTGATCTATATCCTCAGCATCGGCCCCGTCTTCCGCCTGTTCTCAAGCCATGAAGCGACCGCCGCCCCCGACGATACCTTGCGGATGCTTTACCGGCCCGTCTACTGGCTGCGGGCCCATACCCCGTTGAAAAAGGTACTGGAACGCTACACCGACCAGTGGGGAGTCTCCGTCTTCACGGAACGCTGATCAGGCCGGCCGCTTGCGCGTGGACAGATCGTGTTTCCGGACCAGGCGCTGCAGGTAGGCCCGCTCAATCTGCGCCTCGCGGGCGGCACGGGAGATATTGTTTCCGTTCCGCTCCAGAAGCTTCTCGATGTAGTCTTTTTCGAAGTGGTCCACCAACTGGTTCTTCGCCAGTTTGAAGGGCATATCCGACGTCGGCGCCGTTTCGGCGCCGGGTTCCGTTTCGCCCATCCGGCCCAGGGTCAGACAGGCCCCGAGATCGATCCGGCCCGCCGCCCCGTGAACGGCCATCTCGATCACATTGCGAAGCTCCCGGGCGTTTCCGGGCCAGTCATGCTGGCGGAATAGCATCATGCTCCGCTCGAAATCCGGCCAGGCCGTCGGCTCGCTGCTGCCCGTGAAGTCTCTCAGGAAACACTGCACCAGGACCGGAATATCGTCCTTGCGCTGACGCAGGGGCGGCAACTCGATTTTGACGATCGACAACCGGTAATAGAGGTCCTCGCGGAACCGGCCCTCGCGCACTTCGCGCTCCAGGTTCCGGTTCGTCGCCGCGATAATCCGGACATCGACATGCCGGACGGTGTTGGCGCCCAGCCGCCGCACCTCCTTCTTCTCGAGCACCCTCAGCAGCTTGGGCTGCAGGGCCAGGTCCAGTTCCCCGATTTCGTCCAGGAAAACCGTGCCTCCATCGGCCTGCTCGAAGGCGCCCATGCGCTCACTGCCCGCCCCGGTGAACGAACCCTTGGCATGGCCGAACAGCTCACTCTCGATCACTCCCGTGGCGAGGGATCCGCAATCAATCACCACGAACGGCTTCTTGCTCCGCGGACTGTGCGCATGCAGGGCGTCCGCCAACAGTTCCTTGCCCGTTCCGGTCTCACCCTGGATCAGTACGGCCGCATCGGTCCTGGCGTATGTCTCGGCAAGATGAAACACGCGCCGCATCGCCGTGCTGCGCCCGTTCAACCGCCCGAAACTCTCACGGGAACTCAACGGATAGGAGACCGTCTCATGCAGCGGGCAGAACACCAACCGGGTCGTGCCCACCTGAAACTCGACTCCCTGCGTCAGGTACACCTCGCACACGCGGACCCCTTGCACGGTGGTCCCGTTGGTGCTGCCCAGATCGCGCAGGACGAACCCGCCCGTATGCTGCCGGATCTCGCAATGGCGCCGCGACGCCGCCTGATCGGGCACGATCAGATCGTTCTGCGAACCGGCGCCAATCGTGAAGACATCCTTGTCGATCAACACTTCACGCCCCTGTTCCGAACCGTTGATGAACAGGAGTTTCGCCTTCTGAAGCAATAACGATCGCGGCGTTCCCTTGCGGGTTAACATCACCGTGTGCGGCCCGCCCGGGGTGGCGCGCTGAATCGCTGTGTCCTCGTTCGTCATGTGAAGATGGCCGGAATGGTACGCCACCCCGCCCGCCCCGGTCAATAAACTTGTGCATACAGTTGAATACGAAGAGCCTGGGAAGCCTGCATACTCGCCTGCACAATCCGCCACCTTGCAACTGGCAAAAACACCCGGCTTCAGGCAGAATGCCCTCTTTATCAGCCTCGTCACCGCCCGGGCGATCTTTGGTATGATTAATGCGGCAAAAACGCGTGAATTAAAGTCGTGCTGAAACAAACGGAGACCGTATGCAATCCAACACCCCCCCCAAGCATGCTTCCATCCCACCGGCTTCTGAGCCTCAGGGCGATATTGAAACCGTCAAGGCGCTTAACGCCGCGTATCTGAAAATGACCGAGCAGGTACGCCTGGCGATTGTCGGCCAGGACCAGGTGATCGAGCAGGTGCTCGTCGCCATCTTCTGCCGCGGCCATGCCCTGCTGGTCGGGGTGCCGGGCCTCGCCAAAACCCTCCTGGTGAGCACCCTCTCCAGGGTCTTGCATTTGACCTTCAAACGGGTGCAATTCACACCCGACCTCATGCCGGCGGATATCACCGGTACGGATGTTCTCGAGGAGGACCGCACCACCGGCAAACGGGTCTTCCGGTTCGTCCAGGGCCCCTTGTTTGCCAACATGGTTCTGGCCGATGAAATCAACCGTACCCCGCCGAAAACCCAGGCCGCCCTGCTGGAGGCCATGCAGGAGCGGATCGTCACCGTCGGCGATACCGACTTCAAACTGCCGGATCCTTTCTTCGTCCTGGCCACGCAGAATCCCATCGAGCAGGAAGGCACGTATCCCCTGCCCGAAGCCCAGTTGGACCGGTTCATGTTCATGATCAAGGTGGACTACCCTTCCGCCGCGGAGGAACTGGACATCGCCAAGAGGGTGACGGGCACCTACCAGGCCCGCC
>JBAXWO010000180.1:0-5690 GCA_037128375.1 bacterium | reverse complement strand
GATGCATATGGCTCAGTTCCGTGTCGCCACCCGGGAGTAGGCTGAACGCGAAGCCATACGCCAGCATCCCGTTCCAGGCTATACATGGGTTGCCTACGAAATGGGATTGGAGAAGACGATGGAGGGTTTGAAGACCGTCTGGAGCGATCTGGTCCAAAGAGCATACTGAAGAAGGCAGCCCAACCAAACCTTGGAACGCGACTCCAGTAAGGCCGCCGGGCGGCCTTACTGGAGCGGTTCAAGGCTGACGGTTAGCTTCAGAAATGATGATATTGACAAAATGACGATCTGTACAGTATCCTGTCCATATGAATGCAATAACATACACTGAAGCCAGAGAAACATTGGCCGAGACGATTCGCCGTGTTTGTCAGGATCACGATCCAATTATCATCACGCGCAAGCGGGAGGATTCGGTCGTCATGATTGCGCTGGACGACTTTGAATCCCTCACCGAGACCGCCTACTTGCTCCGTAGCCCGCGGAACACCCGACGGCTTCTGGATTCCATCAAGGAACTTGAGGAGGGGAAAGGGATTGAAAGGGTTCTTGCAGAATGAAGATTGTTTTCTCAAGCCAAGCGTGGGAAGACTATCTCCATTGGCAACAGATGGACCGGAAGTTGCTCAAGCGGATCAATGATCTCATCAAGGAAATTGTCCGAACCCCTTTTGAAGGAACCGGAAAGCCCGAGCCTCTTCGTCATGCATTGGGCGGGTACTGGTCCCGGCGAATTAATGACGAACATCGCCTTGTCTACAAAGCAGAGGGAGATTCCGTTCTGATCGCTCAAGCGCGATATCACTATTAAGCCAGCCAGTTCTTTGACCGCGACGGCTCGCACGCTCGCCGCGGGTCAAGAGACTCGTTCGGCAACCGCTTGATTCCTCCGGCCAGCGGTGTATACCCGCCGCGCACAGGCAAAACGACACCGTGACCAGGATTGTATCAGCCCGAAAACTGTGACGAGAGGTCCGCGACCGAAACAGTGTTTGCATTCAAGCATGTCAGCCCTGATGAGGGCCTGTCTATTGCGGAGGCTTGCGAAAGGCAAGTCGGAGTGCGGCCGTTTCCTGTTATAGAGAATCGTCCTCACCACCCGAAACGGCACTCTTCTCGCGTCTGAATGGATCAATCCGCTCCAAACTCAAAGGGGCGGGTTTCCCCGCCCCTCTCCTTTCAGAATCTACTGCCTCCCCGTCAACCTTACTTCCCGGCCAACGCGTCCCGCAGGTCCGCCTCAACCGTGCCGATCGGCTTGATGGCGAACTTGTCGACCAGAACCGAAAGCACCGCCGGCGTCACAAAGGCCGGCAGACTCGGGCCCAGCCGGATGTTCTTGATACCGAGGTGGAGCAGCGTCAGCAGAATGCAGACCGCTTTCTGCTCATACCAGGACAAGATCATCGAGAGCGGCAGACCGTTCACATCGGTGCCGAAGGCCTCAGCCAGGGCCGCCGCGACCTTGATGGCCGAATAGGCATCGTTGCACTGGCCCATATCCAGCAACCGTGGCACCCCGCCAATCGTGCCGAACTCCAGATTGTTGAACCGGAACTTCCCGCACGCCAACGTCAGGATCACGCAATCCTTCGGCACCGCCTGGGCAAAGTCGGTATAATAGTTCCGCCCGCTCTTCGCGCCATCGCAGCCCCCGATCAGGAAGAAATGCTTGATCGCGCCCGATTTGACCGCCTGAATGACGGTATCCGCCACGCCGAGCACCGAACTGTGCCCGAACCCAACCAGGATCGTCTTTTCCGGCTCCGTCGTCGTGAAACCGGGAGCCGCCAACGCCGCCTTGATGACCGGCGTGAAGTCGCCGTCCGCAATATGCGCCACACCCGGCCAGGCCACAAGGCCGCTCGTGAAGATCCGCGCATGATAGGAATCCCTGGGCTGCTGAATGCAGTTCGTGGTCATGAGAATCGCGCCCGGGAAGTTGTCGAACTCCAACCGCTGATCCTGCCACGCGCCGCCGTAGTTGCCGACCAAGTGTTTGAAGTGCTTGAGCGAAGGGTAACCCTGCGCCGGCAACATCTCGCCATGCGTATAGACATGGATCCCCTTGCCTTCCGTCTGCTTCAGCAGCAGTTCAAGATCCTTGAGATCATGGCCGGATACGACAATGGCCTTGCCCTTCACCGGGGTCACACGCACAGGCGTCGGCGTGGGATGGCCGTAGGCGCCCGTATTGGCGGAATCCAAGAGTGCCATCACCTGCAGATTGACCTCGCCGCAACGCAGAACCATGGCCACCAGTTGGTCCGCGGTTACCGTTTCGCTGGTCAGAAAGTCCAGGGCCTCCAGAACAAAGCCATAGATGTCCTCATCCTCCTTGCCAAGAATCATGGCATGGTCGGCATAAGCGGAAAGACCTTTCAAACCATAGGTCAGCAGTTCCTGCAATCCCACCACGTCCGCCCCTTGTTCCTCCCGGCGCGCATCGATGCCGATCTCCCGCCCTTCCTTCACCAGGCCCGCCAGATCCGCGGCGGGATCCCACACGGCGGGACCGGATAAGTGCGCCTCGATATTCCCGGCATGCCGCGAGGCCCGATCGTACAGCGCCTTGGCCTTCGCCTTGATCTGCCCTGCCTTGCGCACCAACCCCTCCAGGCGAGCGACATCGAAGTTGACGTTGGTAAGGGTCGAAAATAACGCCTCAATCACGAAAACATCGATCTCGCGATCCCGGACGCCCAGCTTCCGCGCACGATGCGCATACATGGCAATTCCCTTGGACGCATGAATCAACAGATCCTGAAGCGCCGAGGCATCGGGGTCTTTTCCGCACACACCAAAGGCCGTACACCCGGTCCCCTTGGCGGTCTGCTCACACTGGTAACAAAACATACTGCTCATTTTCCCGTTCTCCTTGTTGTCGGGGTTCAACCCCTGCTTGTTTCGGTTAAACTGCGGCCCATTATGCACGCCGCCCGTCCGGCCGCCTTGACGCCGGTCAAGTTTTTGAAAACTCGCCGACGGCGTGCTTAAATCTGGATCCAGCGCAAACGCAGGGCATTGCTGATCACCGACACCGAACTGAGGCTCATGGCGGCGGCCGCGATCATCGGACTGAGCAACAGACCGAAAACGGGATACAGCACCCCGGCCGCCACGGGAATACCCACGGCGTTGTAGGCGAACGCGAAGAATAGATTCTGCCGGATGTTGCGCATGACCCCGCGACTGAGCCGGACCGCCTTCACGATCCCGCGCAAGTCGCCCTTGACCAGCGTAATCCCCGCGCTCTCCATCGCCACGTCCGTGCCGCTGCCCATCGCGATGCCGACATTGGCCTGCGCCAGGGCAGGCGCATCATTGATCCCATCGCCGGCCATGGCGACGATGTGGCCCTCCCGCTGCAATGCCCTCACCAGCTCGATCTTGCCTTCAGGCAGGATACCGGCCTCCACGCGATCCAATCCCAGCGTCCGGGCGACCGCCTGCGCCGTTTGAGGATGGTCGCCCGTCGCCATGACAATCGCCACCCCCGCCTCGCGCAATAACCGGATCGCCTCGGGCGTGGAGGACCGGATCGGATCGGACACACCCAATACTCCCGCCATCGTTCCCTCCACCGCCAGGAACACCACGGTCTGGCCTCCGGCATAAAGGGACCGGGCACGCCCGGATAGTTCTGTCCCCGCCAGGCCCAGTTGTTCCATCAGGCCCGCATTGCCGAGGGCAATCCGACGCCCCTCGACCTGCCCGGTAATCCCCTTCCCGGCGAACGATTGAAATTCACACCCCGCCGCCGGCGTGATGCCCCGCGCGATCGCCCCCCCGACAATCGCCGCCGCCAGCGGATGCTCGCTCCCCTGCTCCAGTCCGGACGCCAGCCTCAACACTTCCGTCTCGCTCCAGTCCCCAACCGACTCAACCGACGTCAGTTTCGGGCGCCCTTCGGTCAACGTCCCGGTCTTGTCCACGACCAGGACATCCACCTTGCCCATGATTTCCAGCGTCTCCGCATTGCGGATCAGCACGCCAACGCCCGCCCCGCGACCGGTCCCCACCATGATCGACATCGGCGTGGCCAATCCCAGGGCGCAGGGACAGGCAATGATCAACACCGCCACCGCATTCACCAACGCGTACGCCGCCCTGGGCTCCGGCCCCAGCACCAGCCAGGCCAGCGCCGTAAGGACCGCCACCCCCAGAACCACCGGCACGAACCAGCCGGCCACGGCATCCGCCAGCCGCTGAATGGGGGCGCGACTTCTCTGTGCTTCGCCGACCATCCTGACAATATGCGCCAGCAGAGTCTCCTCGCCAACGCGTTCAGCCTTCATCATCAGTCCGCCCGTGCCGTTCACGGTCCCGCCCGTCACCGGGTCGCCAGCCCGCTTCTCCACCGGGATCGACTCGCCGGTGACCATCGACTCATCCACCGCGCTCGACCCTTCCAGAACCAAGCCGTCCACCGGGACGCGCTCTCCCGGCCGCACCCGCAGACGGTCGCCCTTCATCACCTCCTGCAGGGGCACGTCCTCCTCCCGGCCGTCATCCCTTACCCGGCGGGCGGTCTTCGGCGCCAGGCTGAGCAGCGCCTTGATCGCGCCCGAGGTGCGTCGCCGGGCGCGCAGTTCCAGCACCTGCCCCAGCAACACCAGGGTGGTAATCACCGCCGCCGCCTCGAAGTAGACCGGGACCCGCCCATCCGAATGGCGAAACGCGGCCGGAAACAGGTCGGGCGCCAACGCGGCCGCCAGGCTGTAGCCCCACGCCGTACCCGTGCCCAGGGCAATGAGGGTGAACATGTTCAGACTGCGGTTGACGAGCGATTTCCACGCCCGCCCGAAAAAGGGCCAGCCTCCCCACAGGACGACCGGAGTGGCCAGGACCATTTCCACCCAACCGGATCGGAACGTGTCCAGCCACGCCGCAGGATGACCGGGAATATGCCCGGCCATCGCCAGGACAAACACGGGGAAGGTCAACAGCAGGCAAATCCAGAAACGCCGGGTCATATCCTTCAGTTCCGGACTCGCCTCCTCGTCCCCGGCAACCAGGGTCTGCGGCTCCAATTCCATGCCGCATTTCGGACAGTCCGCCGGTGACTCCGACATCACCTCGGGGTGCATGGGGCAGGTATAGCGCGCGCCGGGCACGGCGGCGGCAGGCCGGGTTTCACGTTTCCCAAGGTAACGAACCGGGTCCGCGCGAAACTTCTCCAGGCAGTGCGTGCTGCAAAACAGGTACGTCACCCCACCCTGTTCAGCCGTACCCGCCGCTTCGCCGGGACTCACCGTCATCCCGCACACCGGGTCCTTGATCACCCCATCGGGGCCGGGTTCACGCTCGCTGGTCGACATGGCCGTCTTCCTTTATCACGAAATCCGCCTTATCGTCGCCAATCGACACGCCTGGCCTAGCGCCTCAACAAAATCAAACCCGTGCTTTTGTTTATCGGCGGCACTCTTATTTTGGATCAAATTCTACCCGAACGCCGGAAGTCAGGTTTTGAGCGGAACGCGAGGTAACCTGGACCTTCTGGTTCGCGGCTATTTCAATGCCATTTGTACCCGAACGGGATCTTGACGCAAATCCAAGATGCGCCACACAATGACATCACGGCTTCTATTGATCTTATAATAAACGGCATACGGGAAACGCTTCGAAAGAAGGCGGTAATAGCCAAACACCTTGGGGTGAATCCCAGCATATAGAGCGAGAGCATCAAT
>JBAXWO010000018.1:0-15357 GCA_037128375.1 bacterium | reverse complement strand
GCAACTGACGCCCCGTGGCCTGATGTTCCATTCCTGAGCCATTGATAATTCCCGTCCTATGCATGAACCATGTACAGGTCCCGGCCTTCCCACAGATAGATGGCGCCCGAGACAACCGTCAATGCTCCCACCACAAGGGACAGGAACATCGCCGTCTTGGCGAAATAAATGCTGAACACATCCATGACGACCGCGTGTTCCGCCCCGTGCAGCACCAGGGGAAGGATATCCTCCTGCACGGCCAGTCCCAGCATGATGACCACGATGGTAATCGTCTGCCAGATCATCTTGTGTTTTCCCCAACTTCCGGCGGGCAGCACCTGGCCCCGCTGCCCGGCCACCAGGCGCATTCCTGTGATCAGGAATTCCCGACTGATGATGGTGATGACAATCCAGGCCGGCACGATCTGATGAATGGCGGTGAAACTGACGAAGGCCGCCGAGACGAGAATCTTGTCCGCCAACGGATCCATGAGTTGCCCGAATACCGAGACCTGCCCCCGCACCCGTGCGAGTTTGCCATCCATCCAGTCCGATAGACCCGCCAGCCCAAACGTCAACAGCGCCAGGGTCTTACCGAAGGGAATGACCGCCGTCAGGAACCCCACCATGACGAAAGTGAGGCCGATCCGGCCGATCGTGATTTTGTTAGGAAGATTCATTCCAGTCCCCAAAACGAACGCAGCCAGTGTGCCCAGAGGGGGCGAACCCTGTCAACCCCGAAGCACACCGGCGACCGCACGCAGATCGTAGCCGGCGGCCCCGGTGTAACGGACCCGCACGAACATTCCCGCCTTGGCTTGGGGCTCGACGCCTTTCACCCGGATCACCCCATCCACTTCCGGCGCCTGGCCCGCGGACCTGGCCTCCCAGTCCCCGAGCCCCACCGGACGCAACAAAAGCACCGTGTCGTCCCGCCCCTTGAACGCGGCGACCTGTTGAAAGGCGATCTCCTGCTGCGCCTCCATCAGCCGCGCTCGACGCCGCTGCGCGGTCGCCGCGGAAACGGGATGGGGCAGAACCGCCGCCGCCGTGTTTTCCTCGGGGGAAAACGCGAACACGCCCAGATGATCGAACCTGGCTTCCCGAACGAAGGACAATAGGTCGTTGAAGTAAGCGGCCGTTTCGCCAGGGAACCCGACCAGGCACGTGGTGCGTAACGTGATACCGGGCAACCGCCGGCGCGCTCGCTCCGGAAAGGCCCTCACGGCGGCCGCCCCGGCCGCCCGCCGCATGGCCTGCAGAACGGCGGGATGCGAGTGTTGTATGGGAACATCAAGGTAACGGCACATCTGGGGTATCCCACCCATCGTGTCCAGAAGTTCGTCGTCCAGATGCGCCGGGTGACCATACAGGAGGCGAATCCAGAACCGGCCTCCGAGTTTGCCAAGGGCCTTCAACAGTCCAGGCAAATCGGACCCGTTACCCAAGTCATGCCCGTAGCGGGTGGTATCCTGCGAGATCAGGTTCAGTTCCCTGATCCCACGACTCAAGAGCGTCTCGGCCTCCTTGACGATGTCGGGAATCGCGCGGGACCGGTACCGGCCGCGAATCCCGGGGATGGCGCAAAAGGCACACCGATGGTTGCACCCTTCGGCGATCTTGAGGTAGGCGAACGGACCCCCGGTGAGGATGATGCGGGAGGGAAGCGGGCTGAAAACCTTGTGCGACACACGCGAGACCCGCAAGATCCCCGACTCGCCCTTCTCCAACCGCCGGACGATGACGGCAATGTCATTAAGCTGGTCCAGACCGATAAAGGCATCCACTTCCGGAAGGGCTTTCTGAAGCTGGTCCCGGTAGCGCTGGATCAGACACCCGGCTACGATCACGGCACGGCAACAGCCCGTCTGCTTGAGCGCACAAGCCCGCAGAATGGCGTCGATGGACTCCTCCTTCGCATCGCCGATAAACCCGCAGGTATTGATCAGGATGATATCGGCCTCTTCGGGCGAGGGCGCGAGCCGGACACGCGCGGCCACCAGCACCGATGCCATGTGCTCCGAATCCACAAGATTCTTGGCGCAACCCAGGCTGATAAAGCCGACAGAAAACACGCGCTTGTCCCCCTTAGGGCGTCGGAACTCGAAGGTGGGTGGGACGCGGCTCTTCCACCATTCGCAGGGACCGGGACGCGGCCGCCGGTTTCACGGGCGAGGCGACGGGCGCGGCGACAGGCGGGCGCGGCGGAGCCGAGGGCCGGGCGGACAATTTTCCGATGGCGGCGATCACCAGGATCACGCCCACCAGCACCGCCAAACCGATCGCCGCATAGCGCCACACCGGAATCGCTTCCGGCCCTGCGTAGCCGCGCGTGTAGCGCCGCGTCATCCCAAAGGATCCCCGCCGCAATATCCGCCAGCGCGCCCACGCCTCGGCGAACGTCTCGACGGCGTCCCGCAGCGCAGACGACACATCCGCGACGATCTTCCCCCACACCGCCCCGCCGGACGACCGGAACCGATCCAGCGTCGAGGGCATCGGGAGCCCATCGGCTGAGGGGGGAACGGGTTGCCGTTCGGATTGCAGCGAGGGACGGATCGTGCGCGCATGCCGCTCCATATAGTCGCGAACCAAGGGCTCCGGATCCACCCCGACCGCTTCGGCGTACAGTCTGATGAACCCCTTGCCGTACAACGGCGCGGGGATGGCGCTAAAATCATTGTTCTCGATGGCGTCGACCATGTGCTTCTTGATGCGGGTCGCCTCGGCGATATCGGACTGGGTCAACTTGCGCTTCTCGCGTGCCGCGCGCAGGGTCGCTCCCGGTGAAAACATGTCGGTCATGGTTCCTGTCTTTCTTCTGGATCCGCTCCATTATTCGGCACTTCCCCATCCAAATCAATGAGGATTTCCCGCGGGTCGGAGCCTCGCGCGGGGCCAACGATGCCACGCTCCTCCAGCACGTCCATGACCCGCGCGGCCCGCGTGTAGCCGATGCGCAGCCGCCGTTGGAGCGACGAGGTCGAGGCCCGGTGCGTCTCCCGGATGATCTGGACGGCCATCTCGAGCAGGGAGTCGTCCGCGTCATCGTCCCCGCCGCCCTTGACGAGCATGTCATCAAAACTCGGTCCGCCCTTCTCCACCGGGGCCGCGGCCTCCGTTGAGGTCGGGGAATCGAACGGTTCCGCCGCTTTGGGCTGACGTCCCGAAACACCGTTCCCGTTCCCGGCGGCAGGTGCAGGCTCCACCACCGGCGGCGGGCATTGTTTCTTGATAAAGTCCACAATACGGCGGATATCATCATCCGTCGTCATGGCGCCCTGGGCGCGGATGAGTTTACTGGCACCGGGCGGCATGAAAAGCATATCCCCGCGGCCCAGCAGTTTCTCGGCCCCCTTGGCGTCAAGAATGGTGCGGCTGTCGTTCATCTGGGCAACCTGGAAGGCGATGCGCGCGGGGAAGTTGGCTTTGATGGTTCCGGTAATGACGTTCACGGAGGGGCGCTGGGTGGCAATGATCATGTGAATCCCCACCGCGCGCGACATCTGCGCCAGGCGGGCGATATAGCCCTCGATTTCGGCCTGCGCCGTCAGCATCAGGTCCGCCAGTTCATCAATGATGATCACAATGTAGTTCAACCGGTCGGGAATGCGGGAAGCCGCCTCCGGCGCCGCTCCGAAAAGATCCGGCTGCTTCTCGATCTTCCGGGCGTTGAAACTCTTGATGTTGCGCACCCCGACTTTCGCCATCAACTGGTAGCGGCGCTCCATCTCGTTGATCGCCCAGCGCAATCCGCCCGCCACCTTTTTGGGATCGGTAATGACTTGCGTCCGGGACCCCAACAGGTGCGGCAGGTTATTGTAGGCCGAGAATTCCACGATCTTGGGATCGATCAGCATGAGTTGGAGCTGCTCGGGGGTCCGGGACATGAGCAGACCCGCCAAAATCGAATTCATGCAGACGGTCTTCCCGGACCCCGTGGCGCCCGCGATCAACATGTGCGGCATCGTGGCCAGATCGGTCACCAGATCCCGTCCGCCCACATCCTTGCCCAGCACAATCGGAATCTCGGTCCGGTCGGGTTGCCAGGCGGACCCTTGCAGGATTTCCTTGAGATAGACGGAGGTGGTCGAGGCATTGGGCACCTCGACGCCCACCGTTCCCTTTCCGGGAATCGGCGCCTGCACCCGGACACTGGTCGCCTTCAGCGACAACGCCAGGTTGTTGCTCAACGAGCTGATCTTCTCCACCTTGACACCGGCCGCCGGAATCAGTTCGTAACGGGTAACCACCGGCCCGCACTCGATATTCTTCATCTGCACCTTGATGCCGAACTCATCCAGGGTCTGGACAATCACGCGGGCCGTAATATCGGTATCGCCCTGAATCGCGCGCTGCTCGGCCGGAGGGAGATCGGTCAACAAGGAGAGCGGCGGCAACTGATAGTTCGTCGCCGGAGCCGGCAGGGACACCGGCGCCCGCTGAACCGGATGCGGCGCCACGGGTTCGGCAACCGGCTTTTCCTTCGGCTTCGGGCTGGGTGGCTTGACGGGGGGAGCCGGCTTGGGAACTTCCCGGACCGGCTCTTTGGCGGGAACGGTGGCCCGCGCGGTCACCGCCTCGGAAGGGGTCAGCGCCACCAATTCGTCTTGTTCCGACTCCCGGCGGGCGGTCTTCTTATCGTCACGCGCCACCCGTTCGATCCGTTCCCGCTTCCATTCCTGGATGGCCGGCTGGCGCTTGGGCCAGTCGGTGGCCTCCCGCTCGCCTCGCGCGGCAAGCCTGTTGGTGGCCGTGTTGACGGCCCCGGCAAACCGGTTCAACTCACGCAGGATGGCGTCCCAGCCGAAGAACAACACGGAGGAGATGGCCAGAATCGCCGCCACCGTGATCAGGGCACCCACATCGCCCAATAGACGCACGGACAAAAGATGGACAGTCAACTGCGCCGGCATGCCGCCCGGCGCGCTGAGGTTGAGCGCGGAAGCCATCCCGGAAACCAGCGCAGGCCGCAGGTCGATCAGGCAGCACAGCGAGAACATCATGAGCGTCGCCCAGACCAGTTTGCCGCGCGCATGTTCGACCCCCCGGGAAAACAGAACCACGCCAAACCCCAGAAACCACACCGGAAGCAAATAGGAGGCCACGCCGAAGATCATGAACGTCACGAAGGACAACCAGGCGCCGACCGGCCCGATAAAATTCCCCGGCGGGTCGTTGGGCGGAGCTGCCAACAGGGAAATATCCCTCCAGTCATACGACACCAGACTCAGGAGCAGCAGGGCAAAGAGCGCCAGAAGGGCGATGCTCCACGCCTCCCTCACACCCGTTCTCATTCTGGGTTTCATCTCAATGTCAGCCATAACCCACCTTTATAAATGTCCCGTCAGGGACTGACGTCTTCCGATCTTCCGACTGCGGAATCCTTGCCGGCCCGGCGGCACCGCGCCACCAGCTCGCGGCAGGAGTCGTCATTGGTCACGCCAGCCATGCGGGTAAGCCTCATCGCGCTCTCGGCCGCGCGCAGGGCAAGGTTGAATTGTCCAGCGGCATAGTAGGCCTCCCCCAGCGTGTTCCAGATCGAGTAGTCGGCCGGAAGTTCGAGCAGTGCCGTGCGCGCCAGCTTGATGGCCTTGTCAGGATTTCTAAGTTTGGGATCCTCCGCCTTCGCATACACCCAGGCCAGGTTGTTCATGACCATCGGGTTGTCAGGGGCAATCTCACGCAGGGATTCCAACAACGGCATGGCTTCCGCTAAACGGTCCAATCCGATCAGGGCGGAACTCAATCCGAAGTCGGCTTCGGGGTTGGTCGGCTCCAGCTTGCGCGCCTTCTCGAATAACGCCACCCCTTCCGCCCATTTGCCTTCGGTCAGGGCTTGCCGGCCGCTGGCAAGCAGGCTCTGGACTTCCGGCACGGCGGCTGACGCCTTGGCCTGCTCAGGCGGCTTCGCCGCGATTTCCGCGTCGGGCGCCGCCCCGGCCTGAGTCAGCAGTCCGCCCATCACCCCTATCGCCATCCATTTTTTCATATTCATCAGGTTCAGTCTCCAGATGCCCTCTGCGTCAACGTCACTCGAACAGTCTCCGGCCGGGTCACCGCCGACACCTCTCCGCCAGCCATCACCCGCACCGGCAAGACAAACTCGCCCGGCGTCAACCTGCCCATACAATCGACCAGTGCCCGGATGGGACGGCCCTCCTCGGGCGCCGGTACTCCGGAGGCGTAGCCCATCAGCACAACATCCACCACCGGCGGCTGGATATCGACCACCAGTCCCGCCCGGGGATCCACTATCGCGCTCACAGGCACTCCCTTCTTCTCCAACGTGGCACTCCGCCGCATGAGGATCACCTTGACCTGCACATCGGAGGGTTCCATCTGCACCACCCAGTTATCACCTGGAGGCAGGAGCGCACTCCGCCGCACAAACGATTCGACACGCCCGTCCACGTCCACCGGCTGGGTATACACGCAATCCGTCGTGCGCAGCTTGGCCGCCGATCCGCGCAGCAGCACCGTGGAGGGCTCGCAGGTGATCGCCTCCACCTCACCGGACAGCGGCACCCCCACCGTCCGTCCCTTGACCGGAAGGCGTTTCTCCGCCTGCCGGTCAAGCGTGACATGGATGCGCGCGGGATGCACAGCAACGGCGCGCGCCCCGCGCACACCGTGAATCACGCCCGGAGTCAGAACCACTTCTTTCGACGCCTCCTCGGTCTGCGTCATGTCCACCACCGCCTGAAGACGCCGGGGATCGAGCCGCTGAATATCCTCCTGTGACCCGCGAAAAATGACGTCCACCGTCGAGGCGGACTGGTTGAGAACAGCCATGCCCTCCTGGACCTGGATCTGCAGGCGAATGTCGGGAATCTCGACCTCGAAGCTGATGGCGTCCTGAATCACGTACCAACTGATGGTGGCCATGAGAAGGGAGAGCAGTTTGAGCCACTTGTTGTGGAACACCATCCCGCCCAGTCTGGAGAAACTAGCCTGCATGCGTCGTATCCTCCCGCTGGGCCAGGTCTTCCGATTTCGCAATGCCGTTGAAACTCAGGTCCAGCTGCTGCCGCGCACGCGCCCAGCGACTGGTCGCGGCCTGCTCCTTCATCAAAACGGCGGATAGAAACCGGCGCAAACGCTCCTCGTCGAAATCACGGCTTAACCGACCGCGCGTACTGATCGAAACTGTCCCTGTCTCCTCTGACACCACGACGGCAATGGCATCGATTTCCTCGGTCAGACCCATGGCGGCACGGTGTCGCGTCCCAAGCCCGCGACTCAGCTCCGGACGCTGGCAAAGGGGAAACAGGCAGCCCGCCGCGACAATCCGACTGCCGGAAATGATGACCCCGCCATCATGCAGCGGCGTATGGGGAAAGAACAGACTGGCCAGAAGATCGGAATTGACGCGCGCATCGAGTTTCACACCCGTGTCCTGGATGGCCCGCGTACTCTCCGTACGCTCGATCGCAATTAGGGAGCCGATCCGGCGTTCCGCCAGCAGCATGACCGCCTCTACAATGCTGTCCACCAGCCCGCGCGACTCCACCGGAGCGGCGAAAAGCGGCTGCCGCCCAAGTTCAGCCAGCGCGCGACGAATCTCGGGCTGAAATATGACCAGCATCGCCAACGCCAGATAAACGGAAAACCGGCTCAACAGCCAGTTCAACGCGTAAATGTGAAACAGGCGGGTGATGGCGATCATCGTGATCAGCAGCAACAACAGGCCGACGAATATCTGGATGCTGCGGGTCTCCCGGAAGAAGACGAATACAACATAGAAGACACCGGCCAGCACCAGGATTTCAAAAACCCCGCCCGCTCCCGGCCATACCATTTCACTCATCCAGGCCATGTTGCCGGCTCCCTGTTCAACGCCGCCACCACCCTGGCCGCGTCAACCGATTCCTTTACGTCGTGTACCCGCACGATTTGCGCTCCGCGCAGGGCGGCATACACCAATCCCGCCAGGCTTCCGGCGAGACGGTCACCCGTCTCCCGCCCCGTCAGTTTCCCGAGAATACTCTTGCGCGACAAACCCACCACCACCGGCCGGCCCTGCCGCACGAGGACCCCAAGCCCGGCGAGAAGCTGGAGATTATGTTCCAGCGTCTTCCCGAACCCGATCCCGGGATCCAGCGCCAGCGTTTCAGGATCGATCCCCTGCATGCCGAGGTCGGTCACCCGGCGGGCAAGATAGGCATCCACCTCCCGGACCACATCATCATAACGGGGATCCTGCTGCATCGTGGCGGGCTCGCCCCGCATGTGCATCAGCACCACGCCCGCCCGATAGCGACGTACCACGTCCGGCATCCCGGCGTCCGCCGTCAGGGCGGAGACATCGTTGACGATATCGGCCCCCGCGGCCAGGGCCTGCTCCGCCACTCCCGCCTTCCGCGTATCGACTGAAATGAACGGCGCTTCCACGCCATACCACCCGCGCCGCAGCCTTTCAATCACCGGAACCACACGCGCCATCTCCTCGTCCGGCGCGGTCACGGCCGCACCCGGCCGCGTGGATTCACCGCCCACATCGATGATGTCCACTCCCTCCTGCGCCATCTCCAATCCGCGGCGGATCGCCGCTTCCGGCGTTACGTACCGCCCGCCGTCGGCAAACGAGTCCGGCGTCACATTGAGAATGCCCATGACCAGAGGCCGGGGGCCGAACCGTATCGTGCGTTCCCGGCACCGCCACAGAATCTCGCCTCCCTCACGCATCGCCCACCCGTTCGACGGGCGCTCCCGTCGACACGGCCTCCGCCCCGACCTCCGCCGGATCGCCCTGGGGTTCCAGCGCGGCGCGCTCCGCCTCACTCAGCAGCCGTCCGTGCTTCACGAGCTCGTCAACGTCGCGGCCGTCCAGCGTTTCACGTTCGATCAGGGTCTTGGCCACCAGATCCAGGCTGTCGCGATACTGCACAAGAATAGCCTTCGCGTTCTCGTGGGCTTCGCGGAGCAGACGGCTCACCTCCGAATCGATGCGGCGGGCGGTATCGTCGCTGAAAGCCTGCGGCCGGGAAATATCGCGGCCCATAAACATCAGCTCCTCATGGTTGCCGTAGGTTTGCGGACCCAACTCAGGACTCATACCCCAGTCACACACCATCAACCGCGCCAGTCTCGTCGCCTGCTTGAGGTCGCTGCTGGCCCCGGAGGTAATGTCGGTGAACACCATTTCCTCCGCCACACGCCCGCCCATCAGCGTCGTCAGCATGCCCAGGAGTTTGGCGCGCCCATCCATGTAACGATCCTTCTCAGGAAGCTGCATCGTGGCACCCAGATAGGCGGTGCCACGCGGGATGATGGTGATCTTATGCAGCGGTTCAGCCTCCGCCACCATCAGGCCGGCGAGGGCATGCCCCGTTTCATGATAGGCGGTGATCTTCTTTTCCTTCTCATCCAGCACCCGGCTGCGGCGCTCGCGCCCCCAGCGCACTTTATCGCGCGCCTCTTCGAGATCGGACAGGGCGACCCCCTCCTTGTTTCCGCGCGCGGCCAGGAGAGCCGCCTCGTTGATCAGGTTGGCAAGGTCCGCGCCGGAAAACCCCGGCGTGCCGCGCGCCAGCCGGCGCAAGTCCACTTCCTTGTCCAGTTTGATGCCGCGGGCATGAATTTTCAAAATCTCCACCCGCCCGTCCAATGTCGGCAGATCGATCACGATCTGGCGGTCGAACCGGCCCGGCCGCTGCAGGGCGGAATCAAGCACATCCGGACGGTTCGTCGCCGCAATGATAATGACCCCCTCCTGAGTGTCAAAACCATCCATCTCAACCAGAAGGGCGTTCAGGGTCTGCTCACGCTCATCATGCCCGCCCCCCATTCCGCTGAACCGGCTGCGGCCAACCGCGTCGATTTCATCGATAAAGATAATGCAGGGCGCGTTGCGCTTCCCCTGCTCAAACATATCGCGGACCCGAGAAGCACCCACGCCGACGAACATTTCAACAAAGTCCGACCCGCTGATATTGAAAAACGGCACGTTGGCTTCGCCCGCGATCGCCTTGGCCAGCAGCGTCTTGCCGGTCCCCGGGGGTCCCATCAGCAGGACGCCCTTTGGAATGTGGCCACCCAGTTTCTGAAACCGTTTGGGATCCTTCAGGAAATCGATGATCTCCTGAACTTCCTCCTTGGCCTCCTCGATGCCGGCGACGTCCTTGAATGTCACCTTGTTCTTCTCGCGCGCCAGCATCTTGGCGCGGCTCTTGCCGAAGCTCAACGCCCCGTGTCCGGCGGCCTTCATCTGGCGCATGAACAGGAAATAGAGCAGACCCAGCAACAGCAACACAGGAATGACCCCTGACAGGAACTGCCACAAATAGGGGCTCTGCCGCTTGAAACTGAACTTCACCCCATTGTCGCGCAGCCATTGCGGCATGGTGTCGGTCACCATGACATCCACCCGGAAACGCTTCGGCTGGCCCGAGCGCGGATCCAGCGTCTTCAGCGTCCCCACGATGAACTGATTACCGGAGATTTCCTCCACCACCTCACAGGCTGTGACCGCCTTCGTCTCGACGAGCTGGACGAACTCGGGGTTGTAGGTCAGGATCTGGATCGCCTCCTGGTCACGGAGGTAATACTGGTAGCCCATCAGCATCAACGCGAAAACCGCCAGCCAGATCAAAATCCCCTTCGGCGCAAATTTTGCTGGCACCAGTTCCGGCTTCCTCTGCAAGGGAGCTGGCGGCGGCGCCGACTCCCGATTATCATTTTGCTTATCCATGAAAACCTCGATCCCTCCCAGGTTGCCCCATATGAAAGTTCGGATTCTAAAGGATGCCACCGCTTTTCGCAAAGCAATTGCACCGCGCCGCACCACCCGAAATCTTCTTGTTTGACACGGACGGGCGCAATCCATACTTTGTGCGCCTACTCTGACGGAAATTGAGGACAAAGGAAGCAGGATTATGGCTGATTATACGGCGTCTGATTTGCGCAAGGGGCTACGTGTCGAGGCGGACAACATCCCCTATGTGATTACCGAGTTCAACTTCGTGAAACCCGGCAAGGGCGCGGCAATCTACACCTGCCGCCTGAAAAGCCTGCTCGACGGCAATACCTTTGTGAAGAACTTCCGGTCCAATGACGTGCTCAAGAAGCCGGACCTTGAAGAAAAGATCATGCGCTACTCGCATAACGAGGGCGACGATTATATCTTCATGGACGAGAATTTCGAACAATTCACGCTCCCGGGATCGGTCCTGGCAGATAACCGCTTCTTCCTCTTCGAGGACTGCGAGGTGCATGTGCTCTACCACAATGCCCGTCCCGTGGACGTGACCCTCCCCACCTTCGTTGAAAAGAAGATACTGGAGACCGACCCCGGGGCCCGGGGCAACACCGCCACCAACGTGCTCAAGCCCGCCAAAATCAACGGTGGTTTCGAAATTCAGGTGCCGTTGTTCATCAATCAGGGCGACATCGTCAAGATCGACACCCGTACCGGCGAATATGCCGACCGCGTGTCGAAAAAGTAGGTTGAATACTCGCTCTCCCTATCTCGAAAATGCCCGGTTGCAGGCCCTGCAACCGGTGCTCGCCTGGCGCTCCCGCGCGCTCCACGTCCTGCGGGACTGGTTCAGCAGCGAGGGGTTCATCGAGGTCGAGACCCCGGTCCGGATTCCCGCCCCCGCACTGGAACCGCATATCGATGCCGAATCGTCCGGCGCCGGTTTCCTGCGCACCTCGCCTGAACTGCACATGAAACGCCTGCTGGCGGCGGGTTATCCCAAAATCTTCCAGATAGGCCCCTGTTTCCGCCGGGGTGAACGCGGCGACCGGCATAACCCCGAATACACGATGCTGGAATGGTACCGGGCCAACGCCGATTACCTGGATATCCTGCAGGATACGGAGACCTTGATCTCACGCCTCGCGACCCACCTCCCGCACCCCCTCCCCCGCGCGCCATGGCCCCGCTTCACGGTGGAGGATCTGTTCATGAGGCATGCCGGCTGGAACCCCGTTGAAGCCTACGACGCCGGGCGGTTCGAGCGCGATCTCGTCACCAGGATTGAGCCGACACTGCCCCGTGACACTCCGGTCTTTGTCATGGATTATCCCGCCGCCGCCGCCGCCCTGTCACGCCGCAAACCCGGTCGTGAGACGGTCGCAGAACGTTTCGAGTTGTATATCGCCGGGCTCGAGATTGCCAACGCGTTCAGCGAACTGACCGATCCGGTCGAGCAACGGCTTCGCTTTGAGAGATGCGCGGAAGACCGCCGCGCCGCAGGCCATGACGTCTACCCCCTCGATGAGGCGTTTCTTTCCGCCTTGTCCGCCGGAATGCCGCCGTCCGGGGGAATCGCCCTCGGCGTGGACCGCCTGATGATGGCGTTATTGGGGAAGGATTCCCTGGATGCCGTGATCCCGTTCCGTGAGAGGGTCTGATCCAGATTGCGCCGGGTACTGCGCTCGCCGGGGCGTGAAGTTCGCCCTGCGAGAAGTAAGATCGAGGCAGACTTACCCTTCCCGCCGCACAATCCGCAGGAGACGTTTCTTGAACGTGCCCACCCCGTCCCCCGTGACGGTGGATACGGGAATCGGCTTCAATCCGGTCTTCTTGCGAAAGACAGCGAGGTTATCGACAGCCTCGGGCAGATCCATTTTATTGGCCACCACCAACCAATGGCGCTCCAGCATATCCGCCCGGTAGAACTTCAGTTCCTCGCAAAGAATCTCGTAATCCTCCACCGGATCCCGCCCTTCCGTCCCCGCCATGTCGATCACCAGGGCCAGGCAGGCTGACCGTTCCACGTGGCGCAGGAACCGGTCGCCCAGGCCAACCCCCCTGTGAGCGTCCTTGATCAAGCCCGGAATATCCGCCACCGTGAAACCCGGAGTATAATCACCCGTCTTCACGGTGCCGATAATCGGATTCAGGGTGGTAAAAGCATAGGGTGCCACTCTCGGATGCGCGTTACTGATTGCCCCGAGAAGGGAGGATTTCCCGGCATTCGGCAGGCCGACCAGACCGACATCGGCGATCAGTTTCAAGTCCAGCCGGAGGCTTTTTTCCTCACCCGCCTCGCCATCCGAGTGCTCATAGGGGGTCTGATGCGTATTCGTCTGCCAGTGGGGATTACCCATCCCGCCCCGGCCGCCGCGCGCCACCAGCAATTCCTGCCCCGGCTCGGTAAGATCACCCAGCACAAGGTTCGACTCCATCTCGCGAACCTCGGTGCCGCAGGGAACGCTGACGATCAGATCGTGGCCGTTGCGGCCATGCATTTTCTTTCCCTTGCCGTGAATCCCGTCTTCCGCGCGTTGCAGGGGATTGAAAAACAGTGAAATGAGGCTGTCCGTGTTGGGGTCCACCCTGAAAATCACGTTGCCGCCATGGCCGCCATCGCCACCGTCGGGGCCGCCTTTGGCGACATACTTCTCGCGGCGGAAACTAAGGCACCCGTTGCCCCCTCGCCCACCGGCCACCTGAATCGCCACGGTATCGACGAATTTTCTAACTTTCACGAGGAGCCCCTGCTTCCGGTTGGCGGCGAACGGTGCTAAAATGAAATGGGCCGCACCCAAAGGTCGCGGCCCACCTGATGCAAACGACAAACGCGGTCAGCCGCGAAGGTCGATCACGCCGTCGCTTCCGCCACCACGGTTACGCGCCGGCCTTCTTTTTCAAACTTAACACGCCCGGCGACGAGGGAGAACATGGTGTCATCCCGACCGCGCTTGACGTTGCTTCCAGCGGCCACCTTGGTGCCGCGCTGCCGCACGATAATGCTTCCGGCCTTGACGACTTCGCCGTCATAGGCCTTCACGCCCAACCGCTTGCTGTTACTGTCGCGGCCGTTTACTCCGCTGCCTGCTTTTCTGTGTGCCATATCTTAACGCTCCTTGATTCAGCCGATGCTGGCCACGCGCAGGACGGTCAAATGCTGGCGATGACCCACCTTCCGCTCATAGCCCTTGCGGCGCTTCTTCTTGTACGCCACGACCTTGGGAGCCCTGGCCTGTTCCACAATTTCCGCGTTGACCTTGGCGCCCTTGACCAACGGGGCACCGATCGTGAGGCTCTTGCCATCGGAGAGTGCGAGCACGGCATCGAGCACGACAGCGGTCCCGGCCTCACCCTCCAGAAGTTCGACCTTGAGGGTATCGCCAGCCTCGACCCGGTATTGCTTGCCACCTGTTTCCACTACTGCATACGGTTCCATAGTCACTCCGTCCTTACCGCTTACTTGAGGCGCCGCCCGTCGGCAACCGATCACAAAAGGGGGGCAATGCTATGAGGGGGGGGCCTTAAAGTCAACGCTTCTTTTTCTGCTTTCTGTTTGCGTCCCCAGCCTCTTTTGGTATAGTCCGCGCTCTTCTTGCCAAAGCGCCCATCGTCTATCGGTTAGGACACCAGGTTTTCATCCTGGGAAGCCGGGTTCGACTCCCGGTGGGCGCGCCATACCCCCATTTTGGACGTTTCTTGGAACCACCCCCCCGTTGCCACCACCTGCATCAACGACGGCTTCGTGCTTGCCGTCGGTTTCAAGTTGACTGGCCGGTTCCTACTTCAGGTGCTTGTCGATAAACACGCGGGGTGTGAGAACTTCGACCCCTTCGTATCCGGAGGTCCGGAGCAGGGCCTTGTCGCCGCTCACGACAATCTTGGTTCCGCTGGCAACGGCGCAGGCGAGGAAAATATCGTCGCTTGCGTCCGTGCAGACGGGGGCGGGAAGCGGCGGTGCATCTATAAAGTCGGCGTGGATTGCGACAAGTTCAAGCGGCGGGCCAGGATCAACGGAGGGAAACTCAACGGCAAGTTCGTGTACCACCCGCCTGTACTCCTCCATGATCTCAGGCGAGGCCACGAGGGAAACCCGGCCATGTCACCATGCGTCCAGAATAGTGTAGGGCGGCCCGGAGAAGAAGACACCGGCCACGAGGACATTGGTGTCGAGGATGACCTTCACCGGCCGCCTCGGACTTTGGTGACAGCTCTTGCGATGTCGGTGGGAGTCATGCCCGCCGTCCTGGCCTGCTGTCGGGCGCGATGGATGATGCCGTCGAAGTCAGTCATCGGTGGCGGCCTGATTGCCTTGAGGATGACCACGTCGTTCTCGCCCATGACGATGAACTGGGCGCCGGAGACGAGACCGAGCCGATCCCGCACGTCCTCGGGAATGACGACCTGCCCCTTCGACGACATCCGCGTTGTTGCGACTGTGCTCATGGTGGAGTCCTTTCTGTGTCTTACTGGTAAGACGATAACATGCGGTGATCGCGGCCGCAACCATCCTGTTCGATTTCGGCGCCTCCAAACGGCGACCTCATAGTGACATTGAAGAGACGCTCGGCCATCCCGTCACGGGCGGCCCATTCCACACCCCTACGCAGCCCTGAATAATCCAGCGAGATTCCCGACGCTCCCATCGCTCCGTCAAGCCGGCCCTCCACGCGCCC
>JBAXWO010000179.1:0-5699 GCA_037128375.1 bacterium | reverse complement strand
GACGATGTGACAATCTAACATGGATAGCAGTACTTTCATTGCGCGCAGCCTCCTCCTTGACCCGGCGGCGGGACCAGATCGTATCCACGCGATCGGGGCGGTTTTCGGTGATCGGACGTTCGCCAAATTCGGCCGCTTCGACGTGCTCGCCGCCCTTCGTGAACTGGATGATTTCGCGCCCGATGCCGATGCTGTGGTTGGGCACAATCTGGTCCACCATGACCTGCCGATTCTACAGGCCACCGCTCCCGCTCTGCGACTGTTACGGAAGCCGGTCATCGATACGCTCTACCTGTCGCCCCTCGCGTTTCCCCAGAATCCCTATCACGCTCTCGTCAAGGACTACAAACTGGTCCATGACTCCCTGAATGACCCGACTGCCGACGCCCGGATTTCTGGAAGACTCCTGGTTGATGAGTGGGATGCTTTTGCCAAACTGGCAGCCGCCGAACCCGCATTGCCGGCTTTCTACCGTTTCTGCCTCACGGGAGAGGCGTTTCCGCCCGCCGGCACCACGGGCATGGCTCATTTCTTCGACACAATAGGCGTTCCGGAACCGACCCTGGCGCAGGCCCAGTCCACATTCCAGCGTCTGGCAACTCCGTGGGGTTGCCAGACAGCGATCCGGACGGTCTTCGCCGAACTATTGTCTGACCAGCGCATCATTGCAGCCTATGCCTTAGCTTGGCTCCGCGTCTCAGGCCACAATTCAGTCCTCCCGACCTGGACCCGCCACCGCTTCCCGCTCCTGTCCCCATTCCTGAAGTCCATGCGCGACACGCCCTGTACAGATGCGACTTGCGCCTACTGTCGCACCACCCATGACCCACTCGTGCAGTTGAAGACGTTCTTCGGGTGGGATGTTTATCGGCCGACACCAACAACGCCCGATGGTAAAAGCCTTCAGGAGGCGGTGGTTGTCGCCGGCATGGGCTCGCAGCCGCTGCTCGCCATCCTGCCTACGGGTGGGGGCAAGTCCCTCTGCTACCAGGTCCCCGCTCTTGCACACAGTTTTCGGCGCGGCCTGCTCACGGTCGTGATTTCCCCTCTACAAGCCCTGATGAAGGACCAGGTCGACAACCTGATCTCCAAGACCGGGTTCATGGTTGCCGGCGCGCTAAACGGCCTGCTGACCCCTCCGGAGCGTGGCGAGACGCTGGAACGGGTCCGCATGGGTGATATCGCCATCCTGTACGTGTCTCCGGAGCAGTTGCGCAACAAGTCGTTCCTCGACACCGTTCGGCATCGGGAAATCGCCTGCTGGGTGTTCGATGAAGCACACTGCCTGTCCAAGTGGGGGCACGATTTTCGGCCGGATTACGTCTATGCCTCCCGCTTCATCAGGGAGTTCGCCCAGGAACAGGGCACGCCGATCCCTCCCGTGGCTTGCTTCACGGCAACTGCCAAGCAGGATGTTACCAATGAGATTCTCAACCACTTCCGCGAGGAACTCAGCCAGGAACTCCATCTTTTCAGCGGCGAACTGACGCGCGATAACCTGCAGTTCGAAGTCCGGATGGTCTCCACGGCCGAGAAACAGGAACGCGTCCATGATGTGCTGTCTGAGTACCTGCCCGGTTCCGGTCGCAGTGCCGTGGTCTACACCGCCACCCGCGCGCATGCCGAGGAAACTGCGGATTTCCTGGTCAAGAAGGGGTGGGGGGCGGCCGCATTCCATGCCGGCCTGACGCCGCCCGAGAAGCGCCGTATCCAGGATGAGTTCGTTAGCGGGCGCACCCCCGTCATCTGCGCCACGAATGCCTTCGGCATGGGCATCGACAAAGACAACGTCCGGCTTGTGGTCCATGTGGACATTCCCGGCTCGCTGGAGAACTACATCCAGGAAGCCGGCCGTGCCGGCCGTGACCGGGCCCCAGCCAAATGCGTTCTCCTCTACGACGAACAGGATGTTGAAACGCAGTTCGGCCTGGGTGCCCTCTCCAAACTCAGCCAGCGGGACATCATCGAGATCCTGCGCGGTCTCCGGCGCGCTCGACGCAACGCCCAGGATGAAATCGTCATCACGGCAGGCGAGATCCTGCGCGATGAAGAGGTCAACACAGAGTTTGGCAGTGCCGACCGTAACGCCGATACCAAGGTCCGTACGGCCATTGCTGTTCTGGAGAAGAGCGGATTCGTCGAACGCAATCAGAACCAGACCCGTGTGTTCCAGGGCCGCCCTTTGGTCCGTAACATGGAAGAGGCGGCCCGCCGCGTGGATGAACTCAATTTGTCGCCACGTCGTCGCGGCCAGTGGATGGGGGTGTTGGAACGTCTGATGAATGCCGATCCCGATGTTGGTATGAGCGCCGACGAACTGGCCGAAATGCCCCAATTCCGGCCTCCGCCGGCTCAGGAGGGTGCCGTCCGTGAGACTGGGCCGGCCTGGGGGCGGCGTGATCTCGTCGACTCCGACACCACTCGGGTCCTGCAAGTGCTCAACGAAATGGCGGATGCCGGGTTGATCAAGAAGGACCTGATGATGACCGCCTTTGTGCGGCCGAAGGGTGTGAACAACTCCCGGCAGGTCATGGAGCGTGTCGGTGTCCTGGAACGCGGGATGTTGGCGGCCATGCAGGAAGAGACGCCTGACCCTGAGGGGTGGCTTGTCCTGTCACTTCGTCGGATGAACCAGCGGCTTACGGATGAAGGCAATGTCACGGCCCCGGAGGTCCTCGCGCGCCTGTTGCAGACCCTGTCCTTCGACGGCCGGGGGGCGCCGGGACAACAGGGTAGCATGGACTTGCGCCCGATCGCACGCGACCAATACCGTGTCAAACTGCATCGCGACTGGACCACACTGCAGGGCCTTGCCGAACGCCGCCGCGCCCTGGCCGGGATTGCGCTGGAGACCATCCTGAGTAAGGCCGCTGCCGATCCGGGCGCCTCTGGTGCAGGCGAGACCCTCGTGGCCTTCTCCGCCGATGACGTCCTGCGCGCCATGGCGGCCGACTTGGTGCTCGGCGCGCAGATCAAGGACCGGCAGGCCGCGCTGGAACACGCCCTCATGTACCTGCACGAGCAACACGTTCTTATTCTCCAGCAGGGCCTCGCGGTGTTCCGGCAGTCCATGACGATCCGCATCCTTCCGGATCGTCATGGCGATCGCTTTACGAAAGGAGACTACAGCGCCCTCGATCAGCACTATCAGGAACGCGTCTTCCAGGTGCATGTCATGAACGAGTACGCGCGCCTCGCGCTCGACAAGGTGCGCCAGGCGCTCGCCCTCGTTGCCGCCTACTTTACCGTCGGCAAAGAGGAATTCGTCCGTCGCTACTTCAGCGGCCGGCAGGAACTGGTCGAACGTGCCACCAGCGCGGAGTCCTATCGCCGTATAGTGGATGAACTCAGAAACGCATCTCAGGTCTCGATTGTAGCTGCCAAGGAGAGCGAGAACATGCTGGTACTGGCCGGTCCGGGCTCCGGCAAGACCCGCGTGGTTGCCCACCGATGCGCCTACCTTCTGCGCGTGGAACGGGTCCAGGCGCGCGCCATTCTGGTGCTGTGTTTCAACCGCAACGCCGCCCTGACCCTGCGTCGCCGCCTGCTGGACCTCGTGGGCGCCGATGCCAGGGGCGTTACCGTCAGCACCTACCACAGCCTTGCCATGCGCCTCATTGGCGCATCGTTTGCCGAACGGGCCCAACGTCACGGCAACGAACTGCCTGACTTCAAGGACGTGATCAAGCGCGCGACCTGCCTGCTGAAAGGTGAACTTGACCTGCCGGGACTGGAGAAAGACGAGTTGCGCGACCGTTTGCTCGCCGGTTACCGCCATATCCTGGTGGACGAGTATCAGGATATTGACCCGGAACAGTACGACTTGGTCTCTGCCATGGCTGGTCGCACGCGATCCGATTCAGACAGTAAGTTGTCCATCATGGCCGTCGGCGATGACGATCAGAGTATCTATGGGTGGCGGGACGCCAACGTCGAGTTCATCCGCCGTTTTGCCAAGGACTACGATGCCAAGGCGCACTATCTGGTGGAGAACTACCGTTCCACGGCGAACATCGTGGCGGCTGCGAATCAACTGATCTCCCGGAACCGTGACCGCATGAAGACCAATCAGCCCATTCGGGTCAACCAGGGCCGCCGGATGGATGACCCCGGCGGGCACTGGACACGCCTGGACCCTGTGGGGCAGGGGCGTGTCCAGGTACTGCGGGTAACCGACTCCGCCTGCGAAGCGTCGGCCGTGGTGACCGAGATGGAACGGATCCGTACGGTGGATCCGAGGGTCCAGTGGGCCGATTTTGCGGTCTTGGCCAGGACGGCCGAGGAACTGGCACCTGTTCGGGCACTGTGCGAGCATCGCCATATTCCCGTGATCTGGAATGCCGACAAGGACAAGACGCCGCCCCTCCATCGCATACGCGAAATCGCGGCCTTTCTGGCCGAACTCAAAGACTGTGCGTCCGAGTTGCGGCGCGCCGAGGACCTGCAGGTGCGGCTGGCACAGGTTGCCGGCTCACGTCGCGCCAACCCTTGGTTCGCCCTGCTCGGTGACATCCTGGCGGACTACCGCGAGGACAGCACCAATGCCGAAGCCCCGGTGGGGATCGCCGTCGAGTTCATCTACGATGCCCTGGCCGATCGGCGCCGGGAGCACTTCGCTGGGGCCGGCGTATTTCTTGCCACGGTCCACGCCGCCAAGGGGACGGAGTTCCCGCATGTCCTCGTGATGGGTGGGGGATGGCCGTCCCGCGAGACGACTGAGGAAGAACGGCGCGTCTACTACGTCGCCATGACCCGTGCAAAGGAAACCGTGTCCTTGCTGGAGCGCCGTGACTGTCCGAATCAGTTCACAGCGGCGTTGAAAGGGGACTTCGTCTTCAGCCGTGACTGCCCCCCCACAACGGCCGTGGCACCCGGCATCCTCGACCGGCGCTATGAACCGATCGGCATGGCGGATGCCCATCTCGATATGGCCGGCCGGCGGCCGGCAGCAGACCCCATCCATCGCCGCATCGCCGCGCTGCAACCCGGCGACACCCTCAGGTTTCATCGTGAGAGCGAAGGCATCTACTTGGTCGACGCACACGGTGAACCGGTCGCCCGGCTATCCCAACAAGCGTACGAGAAGTGGAAAGACCGTGTCGCTAGCGTGGACGCTGTCCGCGTCACCGCTGTAGTTATGCGGGAAACGGCTGATTGCGCCGACCCCAACTACGCGGCACTCCTTCTCGTTCCCTCATGGGGTATCCCTTTGGCTGAGGTCACGTATCGCCGCAGGCCCTAAACAGCAGACTCCGAGCGCCAGCGAAGCAAGCCGGCCTCCTCACGAACAACTTGACGCGGTGTTTCACCGGACCTAAAAAGGAGCCCATGTTCGACGTCCGTGAAATCACCGTCCGCAGCCCCTCCTTCGTGCCGCCTACACTCCACCCTCCGGTGTGCCTTCCGTCGAGTTCCCCGTCTTGCTCTCCCGCCCCCTTCCGTGTAGTGAAGGAGGGGGGCAGGATCACGTCTCGACAAACGACATTTCGTTGTTCATTCATAAAGTCCCGCACCTGCCGCCGATTTCATTTGTCGCTTGTCGAGACGTGACTCCTTCTCTATAAATGAAAACGTATCAACATATTGCGGCTCTCGCGTTTCTGACACTGGCCGGAGCCGGTTGCCGTAGCATGGGCCCCGACCTGGTGGGGGACGGCGGCGCCGCCTCCGCCGCTGCCGAACCGCTCCCGGGCGGGCGG
>JBAXWO010000178.1:0-5735 GCA_037128375.1 bacterium | reverse complement strand
CGGCGAAGTGGTGAGCCGCAGAAGCGATTGCGAGCGGGATCTTCAAAAGCGCTAGGATGACCTGTGGTTCATGGCGGAACGGGCCGTCAAATTGCGTGATTGGAAAGAGGCCGCGCGACATCTTCGTGTTGTCCTCGAGATGCTCCCCGACCGGTCCGATGACAGGAATCGGAATGCTTACAAGAAACTTGTGGATGTCGAGCGGCATCTGGCGACAGAGAAGTAGACCCTTGTGAAAAGACTCACGATTATTATCGGGCTGCTGGCAGCCTATGCGGGGTGGGTGGGCGCCCAGACCCCCCAAGCCCCGTCGGCCCAGGTGCGGGTCGCTACGATTCCCGATGGAGCCATGGTGGTGTGCGACGGTGTTTTGAAAGACGTCTCACCGATCACGATTCCGGATCTAGGCGCGGGCGATCACCTGCTGGTTCTGAAAAAGCCCGGTTACCTGGATTCCCGTTATACCGTGAACCTGTCCGCGAATCAAAAGGCCGCCGTGGAGATCAAACTGGAACCTGTTCGGGGTCTCATTCTGGTGCGGACGACGCCCGAAGGCGCCGATATCCAGGTGGAAGGGGCGGATCGTGGTAAAACACCCCTGCTTCTGACGGATCTGCCCATTGGCAAATATAGACTTTCGGCCGCCGCAAACGGTTTTGTTTCAAAGAGTGTCGAGGTGACGGTGGAGACGAGGACGCCGCAACTGGTGAAGATTGATCTGGCCTCCGATTCCGCGACGCTGAGGGTGAATTCCACGCCGACAGGCGCCACAGTGGTGGTGAATGGTTTGACGAAGGGCGTGACGCCATGCAGCGTAGAACGTATTTTGGCCGGCGAAAGCACGGTCTCAGTGACTTTGGAGGGATATACTCCATTTGTCCGGAAAGTGAAACTGCAAGCCGGGGATGAACAAACCATCGACAGCCCCCTGAGCCCGTTGCCTGCCTCCTTGTCCGTTTTTTCGGCTCCGGAAGGAGCACGGGTTTTGATCAATGATGAACTGGCGGGGAAGACCCCTCTTGTATTGGACGCGGTTGCGCCGGGATCCTATGCCGTTCGTATCGAGAGTCCGGGGTTTGCTCCGGAAAGCCGCACGATCGAACTCAAGCGGCAGGAGCGTCGTACGGAGGAGTTTCTTCTGGTGCTGATTCTCGGGACGCTTGAGGTGTTGACGGATCAGGTTGGCGCCAAAGTCATGGTGGATGGAAAGGATTGCGGCAGCATGTCTTCTGGAGAGGGAAGATCGACCGCGCCCTTACGGGTCGATCTGCCGGTGGGGGATCATAAAATGGTTCTCTCCAAGAAGGGGTTCGCGACGATCGAAAAATCCTTCAAGATCAAGCAGGGGGAAGTGGTGAGTTTCCGTGAGGCCATGAAGCGCAGTTTTGTTGCTGACACGGTCGTACGCCTTCGCTCCGGAGACGTGCTAGCGGGATACTTGAGTCGCAAGTTGCCGGGCGGCGACGTCGAACTCGAGACCAAGATTGGCATCTTTAAGACGGTTAAGGCGCAGGATATTCTGGCGATTGATCCGGTGGCAGCGGAAGAGACGAAATAAGACGGTCCCCGGTCTTGATGGCCTGAGGCGCCAGCCATCCCGATTCAAGTTCGATCGCGCAGACGGCGCGATGCCCCCCCCACGCCACTCTCCAGGGACGGAGATGGCTTATCCTGCGCACGACGATGTTCCGGGCGTCCACGAAGATCACGTCCAGCGGAAACCGCATGAAGCAGGTGTGGATGGATCCACAGCGCTGAAGGAGTAAGGCCCGTCCGGGGCCCAGGGGGGCGCGGCCCATCAAGCCCAGCAGACGCTCGTGGAATCGCCGTGCCACGGTCAGGTGCGGGATGATGATGACGCCGTCTTTGCTGAGTGCAGCCATGATCAGGGGTTTTCGATCTTATTCGTTTCAGGCGCGTCCCACTTGCAGACCACGCCACGACGGCAGTCCATGGGCAAGCCTCCCGGGCAAAACGTACGCGGGTAATCTACCAGCCGACCCGTGTATTTCAAACCCGTTAATGCGTAATAATATTTTGACGGCTTGACGCTGGCCTTGGTTGGCTTGTTTAATGAGCCTTCATGAAGAGCCGCCATAAAGCCGCAGGGATCGTGAGTGTGGCGGTGATGGGGTCCCGTGTTTTGGGACTGGTCAGGGAATTGGTTTTTGCCGGCATGTTTGGCGCCGGGAAGTATCTGGATTCTTTTCTGGCTGCGTTTCAGATTCCCAATCTTCTCCGCGATCTTTTTGCTGAGGGGGCCTTATCCACGGCCTTCACCACTACCTTTGCCAAAACCCTCGAAAAGGAGGGGCCGGCGCCGGCCTGGCGCTTGGCCAGCCTGCTGCTCACCGCGCTGATCCTGGTCATGGGGGCGATCTGCCTGGTGGGAATAGCGGCTAGCCCCCTGCTGGTTCAGGTTACCAATTTTGGCTTCCATCAGGTGCCGGGTAAATTTGAACTGACCGTGACCCTGACCCGGATCCTGTTTCCCTTCATTATGATGGTGTCACTGGCGGCTGTGGTGATGGGCATGCTCAACGCACGGTTGATTTTCGGCTTGCCGGCTTCTGCGTCCACTATCTTCAACCTTGTTTCCATCGTGGCCGGGGTGGGGCTGGCTTGTTTGTTTGATCCCCAGGCGGATTGGCGGCATCCCGACTTTACGGAAAAAGCCCTGTATGGCATCAGCGCGGGCGTCCTGTTAGGCGGGATGGCCCAGTTGGGCATGCAACTGCCTTCGCTTTGGCGATTGGGGTACCGTTTCCAGTGGACGCTGGATTTCAGCGATCCGCGACTGCGGCGTGTTTGGGCCCTCGCCTGGCCCAGTATGATCGCAGGATCGGCTGTTCAGGTAAACGTGCTCATCAACGGTATGTTTGCCTCCGAGATTGATGGGGCGCGATCCTGGCTGAACTGTGCCTTCAGGCTGGTGCAGTTCCCCATAGGGGTTTTCGGCGTGGCCATTGCGACCGTCACGCTTCCGGTGGTCGCCCGCCATCATGCCCGGGACGAATTGGCGGCTGTGGGGAAGACAGTGGAAGAGGCGCTGCGATTGGCGTTTTTCTTGACGGTACCGGCCACGGTCGGGTTAATCATCCTGGCACCGGAAATCATCGGTCTGATTTATGAGCACGGCAAATTTACGGCGGTGGATACGGCCCGAACCGCCGCCGCGCTGCGGGTCTATGCGATCGGATTGTCCGGCTACGCGGCCATCAAGGTATTGGCGCCTTGTTTCTATGCGCTCGACCGACCCCGCACGCCGTTGATGGTCAGCCTCGCGGGCATCGGCATCAATCTGGTGATGAATCTTGCTCTCGTGAAAGTGTTCCATATGGGGCACGTCGGATTGGCCGCGACGACGGGTTGTCTGGCGTTGCTCAATTTCATCCAGTTGGCGGCCTATTTAAGGCGCGACGTGTCTTATGGCAGTGCGGGCATGTGGTTGCGCTTTGGCGGTGCGATCCTCCTGTCCGCCCTGGCCTGTGGTGTTGCGGCGTGGGGGATTCGGGAGGGATTGGGCCGTCCGGAGGCCGGACTGATAGGGCAGGCCGTGACGTTGGCGGCCGCCATTGGGGGGGGAGGCGCGGCCTATCTGCTCGCCACCTCGATTCTGTGCGTCGACGAAACGCGGCATGTGGTGGCCCGCTTGCGCCGGTAGTGGACCTTATGCTTTCGTCCGAAGCGCTGTAGACAGCACCTTCGTCAGGCTTTGGCGAAGCGTCTCAAGCGACGAACTCATGGCCAGTGTCCGCGGATTCCAAACCAGGCAGAGGGGCGCGTCTTTTTTGAGAATTCCGCCAAGGCCAATGTCGAAGACTTTCTTCCGGTCGAACTGGGCGCGGGCCAGTTCAGGGAGCGGGCCGGCGGCCAGGTTATTCGCGATCACGGATGCCAACTGGGTCGCGGTGTTGCATTCGTAAAGAAGGTGAGGTTTTAGGCTTTCCCTGAGGCACGCGTTTTCGATATCCCGCCGCGTTCTGGATCCGTCTTCCAAAAGCGCCAGGGGAAGACTTGCGATGGCCTCCAAAGCTGAGGAGGGCGGTCCCGGCATCAGTGCAAGGGGGATGAACAGTCTGTTCTCCAGCGTTCCCAGTTTTTCCAGCTTGAGCCTGGCGGTCTGGAGGCCCCGGACGATTCCAAAATCCAGTCGCTGGTCCAGCAGTCGTTCATGGATGTCTTCCGCGTGTAGAGTCGAAAAACACCAGCGGACCCGGAGCGATGGGCTGTCGACCTTGGCCAGATTCGGGGTAAGGAGCCAGTTGAGGGTGCTTTCGCCGGCTCCTATCCTGACGGTGAACGCTTCGTCATTGACCTCGTCGGCAAAGCGGGACAGGGCCAGAAGATGTTCCCGCATGAGGGTGGCCAGTCGGTTACCCGCCGGAGTGAGCCTCAAGGTGCGGCCCCTTCTTTCGGTCAGTTTCCGCCCGAAACTGATCTCCAGGTCCTTGAGTTGGTGGCTGAACTGGCTCTGCCTTGCCAGATCATCCTGGCCGGCGGCGGCGGAAATGCTGCCCTTGTCGGCAACCCGGACCAGGGTTTGGAGCCGGTTCATGGAGACTCCCTTTTGAAACAAAACTTCCTTTGGCATGCGGCCTCCCCGCGTAGAAGATATATGACTACATAATCAGTATATATGAGATAATGCTGATACTCTTATAAGGTCATATGAGCGATGCTGTCAAGTGAACAGAGGACCCGGTGGGCCGTCAAGACCGCATCGGCAGGACGGGGCGGGTTCTCAAGGATCTCAACAAGAACGTGATGAAAGGTTGGGGTGGGACCATGAAAACAAACCGTATGATGAAGATGTGCAGTGCGTTGGTGGCGGTCACGCTGGCCGGGTCCGTAACGATGGCCGACGATCATGGTCGGGATCGGGGCGATTATCGGAGAAACGGTGGTGATGGCGGGCGAAGCTATCGGGGCAATTATGAGGGTGGACGGCATCACGGGTATTACCATAGTCCGCGAGGTGATGTTGTTTTTGGTCTGCTTGGAATGGGGTTGATTGCATCTGCAGTGGCCTGTGCCGAGCGTCCGGTGTACGTTCGACCGGTTCCGGTTGTGGTTCGTGAGCCCCAGGTAGTCTACGTCCAGCAACCCGCCGTGATTCAGGTGGAGCCGCCACAACCGGCGATGGTTACCATAAATATCCAAAATTCAAACGGGTCCTATACACCTGTCACTCTGCGCCCCGCAGGATCACAGTGGGTCGGGCCAAGAGGCGAGTACTATGATTCCATGCCAACGGTCGGTCAGTTGCGTCAAGTGTATGGGTTCTAAGTCAGCCCGGACCCGCGCGGGAAGGCGTGTGCCGTCGTCAGGACAGACGGGCGTGGTGTTGCCCTTGATGACCTGGTTCAAGCAGGGAACTCGACAGTTACCTGCGAGGCTGGTGGGGGGGTATTTCGCACTGAGCGAGACACGCTCATGGCTGACCAGCGTAAATGGTTGGATCATCCAGAGACTCTGGGCGTACATCTGGAAGCTTTGGGGCGGTTGGGGACGCAGAGCCTGCCTCAAACAGCGATGCTTGCGCCAGGATCATGGTCCCCACTGTCGGGTCTGCTCCTTTACCACATGTTGGGCACCATTACCCCCTGCAATATTCCTGCTGCCAGCTCGTCAAGACTGATAAAATCCCATGAGTAAGGGGTTCTTGGGGGCTCAACGATGATGTTGCATGGGAGACTATGAGTGAATGGACCCATTTCCTCAAGGATCTGCTG
>JBAXWO010000177.1:0-5741 GCA_037128375.1 bacterium | reverse complement strand
TGTTAGCCAGGATCCTCATCATGTCCTCGTAGGTTAACACGTCCGTGCCCCCGATATCGAAAGAGCCGCCGGCGGTTTCGGGGGATTCCAGTACGCCCACCAGATAGCGAACCACGTCGCGTATACCGATCGGCTGGCACCGCGTGCGGGTCCAGGGGGGTAGGAGCATGATCGGCATTCGCTTTACGAGGTGGTGCACTATCTCATAAGACGCGCTGCCGGACCCGATGATAATGGCTGCGCGCAACACGGTTGTGGCGACCGTCACGCTGCTCTGGAGTTCCTCCGCCACCCGCATTCGGCTTCGCAAATGGGGCGACAGGAATGTGCGGACGTCACCGAGCCCGCCGAGGTAGATGATGCGTTGCACCCCGTTTTCTTCGGCGGCCTGCCGGAAGTTTCTGGCATTGACGGATTCCATGGCCTCGAAATCCCTGGACCCGATCAGCAGGGAGTGAATAAGGTAGTAGGCCGCGTGAACCCCGCGCAGGGCGCTGTTCAGGGCCGCGCGATCCGAGGCATCCCCCACGACGACTTCGGCGCCCGGCCACCGCGCCTCTTCCCCGGGCGCAGCCGCGCGGACCAGGACCCGCACGTGATAGCCCCGCGCGAGTAATTCGGGAACCAGTCGACCGCCGACATAGCCTGTCGCGCCTGTCACCAGCACCGTACCGATGGACGGTTGCGGTTTCGAGATCAGTCCATCGCAGAAACGTTCAAGATCCATGCCGTTTCGTCCCTTCGCGCCGGGTTCGGAGGAAAGCGGCTAGTTCGGCCTCCCGGGCGTCATCAAACCTGCGTCACCATTCGCCGCCCATGCGTATACACTGAAAACCGTTCTTCCCGCAAGAATCCGCAAAGGGTTATGCCAAGTCGGTCCGCGGCGTCGATGGCGGCCGCCGTGGGGGCGCCTACCGCCGCCACGATGGGGATGCGGGCACGGGCCGCTTTCGCGATCAGTTCCAGACTCGTACGCCCGGATAGAAAAACGCCGCCGTCGCTCAGTGAGATTCCCCGCAACAGGGCATACCCAATCAGCTTGTCCAGGGCATTGTGACGGCCCACGTCCTCCCGTGCGAAAGGGACGTTTCCGGCTGCATCAAAAAACGCCGAGGAATGCGCGCCACCGGTCGCATGAAACAATGGCTGCATCGTGCTGACCGCTGCAGGGATCCGGTGTACCGCTGCCACAGGAACCTGCAACGGGCTTTCGACGCGGCCCAGAGCCGCCACCATCGCGTCAATATCCTCCCTGCCGCACAATCCGCAAGACGAGGTGATGATCAGTGTTCTGCGCGGATTGGCCTGGGGATCGGCGGTTCTAACCGTGATGACATCCGGCGAGTCGGGACACTCGCGCAGCATCAGAATATCGGCCAGTGACGTGATCAGGCCCTCCGTGAAAAGGAAGCCGACGACGAGGTCGCGATCCGCCCCCGGTGTGCGCAGGAGGGTATAGCTGGACGCATCCACCTCGAGGGTCAACGGTCGTTCAAGAATGACGGCGGCACGCAGGCGGCGCCCCTCGGGATGCTCGCTGTCGAACTGGGTAATGTCCGCCTCGCGACTCGCATCCCGGGAAAACGGCCCAGGGGATGTGGCCATCTTACCAGGCCTCCGGGAAGGCGGCGTTGGTGAACATAGCCTCCACCTTCAACTTGTGGCGCCTCTCGATTTCCGCCAGGTTCAGGAGCAGATCGCGCTCCGGTCCTGCCGGGTAGAGCCGGGCCCAGTTCTCGTAGAACTCCACGGCCAGCTTTTCTTTCTTCGCGGCCAGGAGGAAGGCATCAGGCGGAGACATGTCGGCGGTAAAATCAGGGGATCCAAAACGTTCGACGAGCGATCCGCCGGAGGTGCTGCCCTCCGGCAGGGGGCGCGCGCCGCTCCTGAATTCCTCGATGAGTTGTTTGTGCCCGATCTCGTCACGCATCAACCCCTCGAGCGCGTCCCGCGTGACAGGATCATGCACGCGGTCTGCCGCCTGCCGGTAAAAGGCGGACGAGGATTCCTCGTTGACGATGGCCCGTGCCAGAATCACGTCCATTTCAGACGCCTCATGCCGCTCGACGGACGCCCGGGCGGCCATAATGCCGTCCAGTCGCCTCATGACGGCGGGGCCGTCGACCGGTTTGTCGAAAAGGGCATCCACTTCCAGCATTCCGGTGGAACCGAAAACGGCGTCCCTTCCCGAATGCTTGAAATCGGCGACCAGCACGGCAACGGCACCGGATCGTCTTGCGGCGGCCAGATTCTGAAGAGCTGGCTGCAAGCCAGCTGCATCGGCTGAGATGACGACGGCATCGGCGGTACGCGCGGCCTTGCTGATGACATTCCATCCGGCGGCGATGGCTGCCTGAAAGATGGCCTCGTAGGAGTCGTTCGCGGTATCGATCAGTATCACGGTTTTCATGGGGTCAAACTCCCTTTCACGCACCCGGCATCTCGGCGTGCTCAATCCTGGCGGCGCAGCATTTATATTCAGCCGTACGCGTAATGTTGTCAAATGCGTCGTTGGTCAGGCGGTTGGTCGGGCTCTCGACAAAGTGGAACGGCATCCACAACCCACCAGGGCGCACCTTATCCCCGATATGGGCGCGGACGGCAA
This sequence comes from bacterium, assembly GCA_037128375.1. Classification (GTDB taxonomy): domain Bacteria; phylum Verrucomicrobiota; class Kiritimatiellia; order CAIKKV01; family CAITUY01; genus CAMBRF01. The sequence continues at coordinate 3,136 of JBAXWO010000177.1, read as the reverse complement.
TCGAGCCGCGACGTGTGGTGACGCGGGCGGCTCCGCCGTCGACAATGCCCAGGCGTTCAGCGTCGGCGCGGTGCAACTCGACAAAGTTCTCGTCCTGTTTTTGGGAGATGACCTCTGTTTTCCGGGTCATGTTGCCGATGTTGTAGTGGTAGAGCGTACGCCCCGTGGACAGGATGAACGGGTAGTCGGCATCCGGCACCTCGGCGGGCGGGCGGAACTTGATGGCGTGCATCAGGCCCTTGCCGCGGGTGAATCGCCCCTGGTGCAGGAAGCGGGTTCCGGGATGGTCTTTCGTCGGGCAGGGCCATTGCAGGCCGACCTTGTCGATGCGTTCGTAGGACATGCCCCCATAGCTCGGTGTCAGAGCGGTGATCTCGTCGAAGATCTCCGATGCGCTCGCGTAAGCCATGGGAAAGCCCATCGCCGTGGACACGTCGCAGAGGACCTGCCAGTCCGGATGCGCTTCGCCGGGCGGTTCGACAGCCTTGCGCACCCGCTGCACGCGGCGCTCGGTGTTCGTGAACGTGCCGTCCTTCTCGGCAAAACAGGTCGCGGGCAGGACGACGTCGGCGAGTTTGGCGGTCTCGGTCATGAAGATTTCCTGGACAACCAGGAAGTCCAGTTTCTTCAGGTCGGCGATGACCTTGTCCTGGTTGGGCTCGCTGAGGACCGGATCTTCCCCGAAGACATAGAAGGCCTTGAGCACGCCCTCGCCGGCCTTCTCGATGAAGTCGGTCACGCGACCCCCAAGATTGGTCGGAAGTTCACCGCCCCAGGCTTTGGCGAACTTGGCCCGGACCGCCTCGTCGCCGACTTTCTGGTAACCGGGGAGCACGGAGTGGATCGCCCCCATATCGCAGGCGCCCTGGACGTTGTTCTGCCCCCGGATCGGGTTGATCCCGGATGACGGTTTTCCGATCTGGCCGCAGAGCATGGCGAGGTTGGCGAGGTTCTGGACGTTTTCCGTTCCGCACGTATGCTCGGTGATGCCCAGCGTGTAGAAGATGGCCGACGGGGTTCCCTTCGCATACCCCTCGGCCGCGCGGCGGATCAGGTCGGCGTCGACGCCGCACACTTCCGCCGCCGCCTCGGGGCTGCAGGCCCGTACGTTCTCGCGCAGCGCCTCGAACTGTTCGCAGCGTTCCGCGACGAATGCCTGGTCATGGATTCCCAGGGTCAGGATGTGATGCATCATCGCGTTGATGAGCATATTGTCCGTTCCGGGCCGATGCTTGATGTGAATGTGGGCCCGCTTCGCCATCCAGGTGTCGCGCGGGTCGCACACGATCAGGCGAGCCCCCTTGCGCATGGCCTTTTTCATCTCCAGGCCGACGATAGGGTGGGCCTCGGTCGGGTTCGCCCCGATAAGAAAGAGGGTTTGCACATCCTTGATCTCGCCGATCGAGTTCGTCATGGCGCCGGAACCCAGGGACATGGCCAGTCCCGCGACCGTCGGCGCATGGCAGGTGGTGGCGCACTGGTCGATGTTGTTGGTCTTGCCCGCCATGCGGGCCAGCTTCTGCATGAGGTAGTTTTCCTCGTTCGTGCAGCGCGAGGAACTCAGGAATGCCAGACCGTCCGGACCGTACTGGTCGCGGGCGGCTGCCAGTCCCCGGCCCACCGCCGCGAGGGCTTCCTGCCAGGACGCCTCCTGAAAGACGCCGTGCTTGCGAATCAGAGGCTTCGTCAGTCGTTCAGGCGAGTGGACGAAATCGAACGCAAAATGCCCCTTCACGCAGAGATTGCCGTCGTTGCTGCCCATGCCCGGTTGTGTGGTGACCCGCACGATCCGGTTGGTGCGGGGATTGACGTTGAACTCCAGCGTGCAGCCGACCCCGCAGTACGTGCAGGTCGTTGGCACCTTGGTGACATCCTTGAACCGGCCCAGTCCCCGGGCGCCCTTTTCGCGCATCGCCCCGGTGGGACAAGTACGGACGCACCCGCCGCACAGTTCGCAGTCCGACTCGTGCAACGGCCGGCCGTGGGCGGTGTTGATTTTCATCGTGATGCCCCGGCCATCGAAGGTCAACGCGCACACTCCCTGCACCTCATCGCAGAACCGTACGCACCGGCTGCAGCGCACGCATTTCTCGACATCATACTCAATTCCCCGGTTCAGGGACGTGTAATTGGGAGTAGCCGTGGTGTCATGCTGGTAGACCCCGTAGGTCCATTCCTTCGCGCCGTAGCGGTAGGACAGATCCTGCAGGGCGCAGTCGCCATCCGCATCGCAACTCGTGCAGGCGACCCGGTGTTCACTCAGCAGCAGTTCCATGATCATCTTTCGGCGACCGGCCAGTTCGTCGGATTCGGTAATAACGTTGAGTCCATCGCTGACGGGAGTGGCACACGCCAGAACGGGCGGGCGAAGCGTATCGCCAAGATGTACCTGGCATAGGCGGCAAGCCCCGGCGGGCTTGAGGCGCGGTTCGTGGCACAGGTGGGGGATATAGATGCCGTTAGACTGGGCGGCTTCCATAATGGTCTGGCCCGGTTCGGCGTGGATCGTTCGGTTGTCAATGGTCAGTGTGACCATGCTGTTCCTCCTTTTCGGGGGCTCAAGCCCCTACTTCTTCTCAACGGCATCGGCCGGGCATACATCCCAACATGACCCGCATTTGGTGCAGAGCGCTGACTGGATGACGAAAGGCCGTCCGACTTTGCCCTTCTCCCGATCCTGATCGGTCGCTTTCGCGGGCGCCTTGCCAATTTTTCCGGAAATACAGTCGACCGGACAATTCTTCGCGCAACGGCCACAGCAGATGCACTTGTCCGGTATGATGGAGAAGGAAATCAGGCCGCGGCAGGCGACGGCCGGGCAGGTCTTCGCGGTGACATGCGCCTCGTATTCCGAGCGAAAATGTCGGATGGTTGTCAGCACGGGGTTGGGTGCCGTCTGGCCCAGTCCGCAGAGGGAGTTCTTCTTCACCTCGCTCCCCAGCTTTTCAAGTTGCTCGATATCTTCCGGTTTGCCCTGCCCGGCGCAGATGCGTTCCAGAATTTCCAGCATGCGGGTTGTCCCAATACGGCAGGGCGGGCATTTGCCGCAGGATTCCTTGGCGCAAAACTCCATGAAGTAGCGGGCGAGGTCTACCATGCACGTATCGTTATCCAGGACGATCAGGCCGCCGGAGCC
>JBAXWO010000176.1:0-5750 GCA_037128375.1 bacterium | reverse complement strand
CCGGCTTCATCAGGGAACACTCCCTGCGGGGCTACGACACTGCGTCTGGGCCGCCACCACCGCGGAAAGACCCGAGTGACAACCATTTCAGAGAAAGACTGCCCGGTGTACTGCATCCGCGAAGTGGGTACCGCGTAGCCGCACCCCCATGTTGAATCAGATGTCTGCGCCCCCCTCCGCCGCATCCACCAGAACAATCCGGCGCAAGCGGCTACCGTCATCAGCACCACGGCATTGACGGTTCCCAAATAGGCCACAGGCGATTGGGCCGAAGCCATGACGCTGATAAACTGAGCGGGGTTGATGCCGAACACCTGCTGGACGGGCAACGCTATCAGAGTTAAAAGCCGGCCCGGGAATAGGGCGGCCAGCAGGCAAAGCACACCCAGAACGGCAACAGGAGTCACCATGACGCGGGACGCTTCGTGAGCCTGGCGGGCGCCCTCGCTGCGGGGCTCGCCCAACCAGACGATCCCGATGAGCCGCACGAAGCATATCATCGCCAGTCCCCCGACCAACGCGAGGAGCGCCACGGACATCAACATCGCCACCCCGCCGAGTCCAGTCAGAGCCAGCCCTCCCTGCAGCATCCCCATATACAGAATCCATTCGCTGACGAATCCATTCAGCGGCGGCAGCGCCGCCAGCGCCACCGCGCCCAGCACCATCCAGACGCCCGTACGCGGCATCCGTTTCATCAGTCCGCCGAGCTGTTCCATATCTCGGGTCCCGGCGCCGTGCCAGACACTGCCCGCGCAAAGGAACATCAGGCTTTTCATCAGGGAATGGTTCCAGATATGCAACAGCCCGCCCGCCAGCCCCAGCACCGCAACCACAGGGCGCCCGCTGGTCATCCCCCACAAACCCACGCCCAACGCCAACACGATCAAGCCCACATTTTCAATACTTGAGTAGGCTAGCGCGCGCTTCAGGTCACGCTGCATAAGCGCCATCGAGACGCCCAGAATCGCCCCTGAGAAACCGATCACCATCAGCACCGGACCCCACCATACCGCCGGCGGCCCCAGGAAGGTCAGGGTTCTCAACAAGCCATAGATCCCGATCTTGATCATGACCCCGGACATCAACGCCGAAACATGGCTGGGCGCCGCAGGATGGGCTTCAGGCAGCCAGACATGCAGGGGCACCAATCCTGCCTTGGTCCCGAATCCGATCAGCGCAAGCCCCAAAACCAAACCGGTATGCGTCGGCACGAGCTGAAGCCCCGCACCGATCCGATCAAAATCCAACGACCCGGCCTCCCGCCCAAGAAAGAGGAACATGGCCAGCAGAAATGCCGCCCCGAGATGCGTCGCCACGAGATAGATCCATCCCGCCATGCGAACGTCCTTCTTCTCGTGCTCGAAGGTCACCAGGAAGAAGGCCGACAGGGACATGACCTCCCAGGCGATCATAAACAGCAGCGCATGGCGGGCCACCACTACCATCGCCATGCCCGCCAGAAACAGGTTGAAGAAAAACCACGGTGGCCCGAGGGATTTCCGGTCACGATAGGCCAACAGGTAGTCCGCCCCGTACACGGCCGCTACCGCGCCCAGCAGGAATATCGGGATCAGGAAGAATGCGGACAGCGCATCAAGTTGGACATGGAACTCGCCGCCCGGCACCGGCCAGGGCCATCGCCGCGACTCCACCCCCCCCGACAACAGGCCGCCTAGCGCCGGCACCAGACCCAGCACGCAGCCCGTCACAGCTCCACCCGCCCCCACGACCGTCGCCACCATGGGGCGTCGGCCCGCCATCCCTGCCGCCAAGGCCGCCAGTAACAGGATGCCGATCGCCATGAGGAGTAAAGTCATAGTCAACCCGCCTGACTGGCGGCATCGCCTGATTGAGCCAGGCTCCGTTCCACCCGCCGGGCCGCCTCGAGGATTTCCGCGGCGGGCGCGCGGCGCACGATCGCCCCCTTGAACCCTTCATCCCTCAACGCAAAGGCCAGCCGGGACAGCAGGTGCAAATGGGCGCGCACCGTGGGACTGATCAGGGAAAACAGCGCGTAGACCGGCAGACCGTCCAAAGCGCCGAACTCGACGGGTTGCTCCAGGAGGGTCAGGCTGACCAGCGCCCGGGGCACCTGCAGCACCATGGGGTTTCGCACATGGGGAATCGCGATGCCGTCCCCCATTCCCGTCGACCCCAGCCCCTCGCGAGCCAGCAGCACATCGTAAAGAAACTCGCGATCCACATCGTCAGGAAGCGTCATGTTCCGCACCACCGCGCGCAGGGCGGACTCGCGATCGGTCGCCACAGCCCCGCTGAATATCCCGCCCGCTTCCAGTGCGTCGGAAAATCCGGCCGCCACGGGCGCCCCGGCCACCGGCTCGCTGAAAAAATCGCGGGGCACCTGGATCTGGCGGGCCATGGCCCACTCCAACAACTCGGTGCGACTAAAACGATATTGCTCACCCACCCTGACGGCAGGCAGGCCGTTTTCCTTGATCCAATGGTAGACGGTTTTCTCGGGAACCTTGAAGAGGCGAACTACATCGCGTACCGACAATTGCATAAATTACCGTTCATAAACGCTTGAAGGGGATACGTTGGAACGCGCGTCTTGGCGTGCCAGCCCAAACATCAGTATGCAATTATGGGCAAAGTCCACCTGATGTCAAGGTGGGGATACGCTTTCCTCCTCCAGTAGTGCCCGTACGGCCTCCGTCGCCGCTTTAACTTCGGCGGTCCGCCGGTTGGGCCCGGTCCCACATCCCGCGATCTTTCCGTTTACAACCGCCTCGATACTGAACGTTTTCTGATGCGGAGGACCGTCCTCACCAACACACCGGTACTCCGGGCCGCGCCCATAACGCCGCTGAACGAGTTCCTGAAGTTTGCCCTTGGGGTTATCCTGCCAGTCCTCCTGCGCCGCTCCTTCCATAACGCCGGGGAACAATTTGGCGGCGATCTTCTCGACAGCCCGCACTCCACCATCGAGGTACGCGGCGCCCATCACCGCTTCCAAGCCATCGGCCAGTAACGACTGCCGCTGCCGGCCCCCGGCCTGCTCCTCCCCTTTACCTATTTGAAGAAAGGGACCCAATCCGATGCGCGCGGCGGTTTCGGCCAGTGCCTTGCCGCACGTCACCCGACTGCGCCGTTCCGTCAGTCCGCCCTCGTCCACCTGACCATGCGCCCGGTAGAGTTGTGCCGCGATAACCATTCCCAGGACGGCATCGCCCAGGAACTCAAGCCGCTGGTTGTCCCGCTCGACTCCCTTGACTTCAAACCGATAGGAACGATGCACAAGCGCCATCTCAAGCAACTCCCGCTTCCGGAATGCATAGCCGATGCTTTTTTCAAGTTCGCGATACGGGTTTTTTCTCAGTCGCAGCAGCATGGCTTCTCCTTACGCTCTTGGATGGAACTGATGATGCACCGATTTCAGACGATTCTGGTCGACATGCGTGTAGATCTGGGTTGTGGCGATATCGGCGTGCCCCAACATTTCCTGAATCATCCGCAGAGGCGCCCCATTGGCCAGCAAATGTGTGGCAAACGAATGGCGCAGAGTATGGGGCGACACTTTCTTGGTGATCCCGGCCAACCGGGCATGGCCGCGGATCAGTTTCCAAATCGTCTTGCGACTGAGCTTGTCGCCCCGAAAAGTCAGAAAGACATGTCGGGACGTCTTCTTCTCCGCCAGCCCCGGCCGAACCTCCCTCAGATATTTGTCCACCTGTGATCTGGCCTTGTCACCGAAGGGCGTGACCCTCATCTTGTTGCCCTTCCCTGTCGTCCGCACGTACCCATCATCCAGGTGCAAATCCTCGAGCTTCAGTTCCGCCAGTTCCGTCACGCGCAACCCGGTCGCGTACAGCAACTCCAGCATCGCCCGGTCCCGGATCGAGAACTTGTCGGTCCCCTCGATCGTCGCGAGCAACAGGTCAACCTCCTTGATGGATAAGGTTCCCGGCAGCACTTTCCACAGCCGTGGCGATTCCATTACGGCCGTGACGTCCTTTTCCAGCAGACCTTCCTGGACCAGATAGCGAAAGAAGACCTTGATGGCAACCAGTCGACGGGCGATGGAGTTCATGCTTTGACCCCGATCCCGTTCGTGTTCGAGATAACTCAGGAGGAGTTTGCGGGTGACCTCGCGGGCGGAATGGATGCCGGCAGCCTGTACAAACCTCGAAAACCCGGCCAAGTCAGCTCCGTAGGCCTCGCGGGTCTTGGGACTCAAACCGCATTCGAAGGAAATATGATCCAAAAAATGATCAACAAGTGCAATCATCGTCCGTTACATGACCTACCTTCAGTCGGCGGGGAGCGCCTCCCGCGCTTTCTGATCCGCGGGGATATCGTCGGCATCAAAGCCAGCCTCGGCCATCGCAAAATCGAGGTTCTTGATCGCCACCTTCATGCTGTCATAGGTGACCGTCACCGTTCCATCCCCCACCCTGATGGACTCCGCCACCACGCCGTCGGTCCGGGCCAGTGCCACGGTCACCACCCTGGCACACGATGCATTCCTAACCTGGGGACACTTGATCGTCGTGGTTCGGATATCCTGCTGACGACACGACAGTACGACAAATCCGATGAACAACACGACGGTGCAGGCGAGAACTTTCATTTCCCGATCATAGCGAACGGCGGCGGAATGAGTACAGCAGGAATTTCCTTCCCGGCAGCACGAGCGGGCTTCACAGCGCCCACGTCTGCGCGTTGAGTCCTTTCCCGGACTCAAACTCGAATCGACGGTCCCCCGCCGTCAGCAAAGCATGCCGCTCATCGACTTCCAGACTCAGGGTAAGGTCCGGCCGTCGATCCCTGAGCAGGTTCGCCATCAGCAGCGCCTTCTCCACGCCATCCCCGCGCCCGAAATTCCACACCTCGTCAGGCTGGGCCAGACGACCTGCCTCATCGTAGATCGATTCCGCCGGCATGGCCCGGATCCGTGTCTCGATATCCTCCTCGCTCAAGCCCTTGGCGGCACCAATGGATACGGGGCTCCGCTCCAGGGCCGCTTTAAGGAAGGGCCGCGCGTCCGTCCGGTTCAGATCCCGGTAGGCGTAGAACGCCAGATCCGCCACGGGGCTATTCGCGCGCAGGGATTCGAGGCGTGAGACAACCGCGTCGCGCGTCATCTCGCGCGTGAGGCGAAGCGGTTCGCCTGCAGACACAAAGCGACGGGAGGCGGGCTCCGGCAAGCGTGGGGCGACATGACAGAACCGGATCAAACTTTCCATCGCCCATTCGGCATTCAAGCACTCGCACGCAAACTGATCCTTGAGCCGGGTGACATCCTCCGGCCTTTGTAGGTCGGGCGATTCCAACCTGACGAACGCCTCCAGATCGTTCAAGACAATCCGCCCTGGTATCCGCGCGGTAACAAACTGATCCATATCGATATCGGACAGAAGGTTGTCGCGCGTCTGGTCGGTCACAAGGGACGAACTGTCCTCCTCAAACTGAAACGCCACCTCCAGCGGAACGTAGTGTTCCACCCCGCGGATAAGATGCCGCAACTGGAAACAGCGTTGCATGTCACGCTTGTGCCGCAGGAAGTTTCCGAGAATCTCGTCCGTGATGGGGGTATTCAGGAAATCCCCCAACTTGCGACAAAAGGCCCCGTAGATCTCCGGATCAATCGTGGCCTCGGCATTCACGCTGTGGATCATCCCGGTCTCATGGGCCACAATCGTCACCTGTTCGTTTTCAAGCGCGCGCCGGGCCTGGGCCGAAAGCGCCGTGCCGTTACACCACATCTTCTTGGTCACCAGCCGCCG
>JBAXWO010000175.1:0-5790 GCA_037128375.1 bacterium | reverse complement strand
TATCGCTCTCTGCTTCTTGAACTCAGGCCCCGGCTCCGGTTTTAAGTCGTCCCTCGCCTCCTTAAACATGACTTCCGCCTTGGGCTCGTTGACGGGCTCCCCTGGGGCATCCGATTCCTTTTCCTCCCCGAAAATGCTATCCAGTTCTTCGCCTGCAGCACCGGATTCACTTTGATCATCTCCGGCAAACCCACCCGAAAGACCCTTGATGGCGAAGGCTTCTGTGTAGGTGCCGATCTCCCTGCCGGCGCCTCCGGCACCCATTCTTCCTCCCGCTGTCTTTCCAAGCATCATCGCCCTGCCGCTGGAGATGCCTGACCCATCCAAGGACACCAGGCTCTCCCAGGCTGCCGGATCGCGCCCCAGTTCCAGCAACTCCCTCAGCGTGTTGCGCCGCAGGTCCTGACGCCACTGGCCGGCGGCGAGAATCTGCTTCTGGCGGAGTTCCAAGGTCGCTGCATCACGGCCCTCGGCGAAGAAGCGTTCGCCGTCGCGCATCGTGAAGCGGCGTTTGACCTTGAACCGCTCGCGGTCCTCGTCGCTCTCCAGGACCAGGAACGACGTGTAGGGCGTCATGAGGTTGTAGTCCTCAGACAGCGCGATGATCTCGTCCTTGATCGTCTGCGTCTGGCCCTGTTCGAGCAGGGCGTCAAGGTACCTGCGTGCCCAGAGGCGGGGGATGAACTCGTTGCCGGATTCCGCGTCCTTGAGCAAAACCGCCGCCTTGAAGCGGACAGGCTTGCCGTCGCGCGTGCCGCTCACCACGACCTCGCCGGCCTGGTCCCGGCCTTCGGGCAGGTAACGGCCGAGCACGATCTGCTGCTGGCCGGCGCATACGTTGGGCAGGACCTCGGGATAGACCCGCGCCGCGCGCAGTCCCTTGAACTCGAGGGCGAGGTCGCGGATCACGGGCTGCGCGATCTCGCCGAGCAGGGCCAGCGCCGCGGTTTGGGGTCCGTTCCGGCCTTCGATGCGGCGGAACGAGCCGCCGCCCATGCCGGCCAGGGCCTTGAGTATCCCCGGCTCGAAACTGCTGCCGGTCGCCACGGCGTGGACCGTCCCGACGCCCTTGTGGAGCCGCTTCAGGGCCTGGGCGATGCGGACGGGGTCGGCGTCACCGGTCGTGCCGATGCCGTCGCCGACGTAGATGATCAGTGTTTTGGCCGTCGCGCGGGCGAGAATGTTGCTGAAGGTGCGCTCCATATCCGTCCAGCCGAGCGACGGCCGGGCCGTGAGGAACTCGCGGGCGGCGGCGGTTTCCTTCTCCGTAACCGAAAAGTCTTCGCCGTCGCGGAACCACGCGCAGTCCACGTCGGCGGCCACGAGCCTGCAACGGTCCTTGGCGCCGAGCGACCCGAGCAGCGCGGCGATGAACTGGTCCTGCGCCTCGCGCTGGCCGCGATCCATGGAGGCGGAAGTGTCGGCGGCGAGGATCACGTCCAGCGGCGGGCCGTCCGGAATGAGCGTTCGCTGCCAGTCGCCGCCGGCGTCAGGGGAGGAAACGAGGAGCAGGAAATAGCCGTCGTCCCCCCGCCGGTGCGGCACGAGCACGGCCTCGCGGCCCCGGGCGTCTGTCTCGATCTCGACCTCGAAATCACGCGACGGCGTGTATTCCTGGGCTGCGAATTCGATCTGGGCCGATTGCGCAGTCTGGCTGATGCGGGCTTCATGGGTGGGGCAGGCGACGCTCTTGAGCGGAAGCGCGGAGTGGATTCGCACATTCACCGCCAGCTCGCGCAGGGGATGCTGCTTGAGCATTTCCGACTGGAGCGCGTAGCTGTAGCGGTAGCGGCCGTCCTTCATGGGGAGGACCTGGGTGTAGGTGATCTTGATCCGCTTCTCCGAGTGCCCGAAAATCGGGAACACGCGGGCCTTGAAGATGTTGCCGCCGGCCCACTCGAGGAGGCCGGGATCGCGGCGTTCGCGGAGGATGGTCTCGTAGATCTCGCGGGCGCGCTGCTTCTCGACCACGTCGGCCTCGACCAGCTCATTACCGATCCACATGCCGAAGCCGGAGATCGACGCGTCCTGAGGCAGTGGAAAGTGAAAGACGCCCTCGAGCGTGCCGCTGGTGTGATTGACGAACGACTCCTCGATGACGGTGCGGGCGATCTGGTCGCGGATGTCCACGGTGACCTTGTGGTTGCCGAGCGTCAGCGGCAGGTCGCGGCCGTCCACCTTGGCCAGCAGCGCGCCCATGGATTCCGTGGTGACCGCGCCCTTGAAGGCCTTGAGCCAGTTGGGCTCCTGCATGAGTTTCGTCGCCTGCTCGTCCTGGACGCGGAAGACGGACGTGGCCGCGATGCGTTGCGGCTTGACCCCCGGAAGCTGCAAATGGAGGTCCGCCTTTTCGGGAGGGGTGATCTCGAGTTCCCCGCGGACGAGCCGGATGTTCCCGTCGGCGACCACTTCGACGAGGCCGCCGGGGCCGAGGATGAATTTGCCGCCGGAGCCAAGCCGGCCTTGCAGCGCGTTAGCGCCCCGGGGATCGGTCCGCAGCCAGTCGCCGGGATTGAGGGACAATCCGCCTTCCGCAATGGGCGTCCACCGCTCCTGCAGCTTGGGCTGCAGTCCGCAGATGCCCTGCGCGTCAACGACCTTACCCACCCGCGCGATCTTGAGGCTCTCCGTGGCGATGCCGGCGCAAACAATGCCGGACAGGAACAACATGGCAAAAACGGCCCGCAGGATTAGCTTCATCGGATTCCCTCCTTTGCAAACAGATAGACCGGAGCAAGGTTCGTCACAGACACCGCCAAGCTTTCGTCAACAGGAATAACCGGACGTTGAGCCGGCGGGGTCAACGTCCGGCTCAGAACTTGGTTGGCCCAATTCATTCAGGCAACAGCCAGTTGATGGACTTCTCTGTTAATCCGTGATGCGAGTGCATCGGCGGCAATGTCGAGGTCATAGTCCATCTGGAGTCCCAACCAGAAACTGGCAGAGTTACCGAAGAACCTGGACAACCGCAGAGCGGTGTCGGCAGTAATAGAGCGCTTACCGTGAACGATTTCATTGATCCTGCGGGGGGAAACTCCAAGTTCGGCGCCAAGTCGATTTTGACTGATGTTCAGAGGCTCAAGGAACTCCTTTTGCAGAATTTCGCCCGGATGTATTGCGGGAATCTTTTTCATGTCTTACCCCTTGTGATAGTCTACGATCTCAACGTCATGTGCGCTGCTATGGCGCCAGGCGAAACAGATCCGCCATTGATCATTAATCCTTATGCTGTGTTGTCCTTTTCGGTTCCGGCGAGGGCTTCCAGTCGGTTTCCCGGTGGAACGCGGAGATCTTCAATGTTGATACTGTGGTTCATCATCCGCAATTTCCGCAAGGCTGTCTTTTGAATATCTGCAGGCAACCTTCGCGAATACTCGCGATGGAAGATCGACTCTGTCTCCCTGCACCTGAAACTTTCTATCATGCGTCAACAGTATAACGCATAACGTTATACGTCAATATTTCTTTCCGGGTATTTCTATTTCTTCTGGACTTTGCGGGAGGCAGGCGGCATTTTGGGCACCCACGGCGGAACGATGACCTTCGCGGCAGGTCCTGTGGACCCGGAAGTTCCAACTCCCGGAGGCTCCGCCGATCGGATGGCTGGAGACAAGACTGATGAGCGCCTTGATGTTATGGTTCGCGGTCAATCTTCTCCTTCTCGGAATCGGCCGACGGCATGGCTTGCGCGAAGCATTCTGCGCCGCCCTCATCAGCCTGTTCCTGGTGATCGCCGTGTCGACCGAAGGGCTCTCCCTGTGCCATGCGTTGTCGTTTCAAGCCCTCTCGGTGCTATGGACCGCACTGGCCGGCCTTTCCGCATTCCTCGTGTGGCGCCTGACGGACAGGACGACTTTCCGCGAGGCGACCGCCACCTTCGCGGTGAAGGTGCGAGGCTTGCCGCTGGTCGCCAGCCTGGGCCTGGCCCTGATCGCCTTGATCCTGGGAACGACCCTGGTGGTGGCGCTCTTTTCCCCGCCCAACACCTGGGACTCCATGACCTATCACATGGCACGGGTGGCGGAGTGGATTCAAAGCGGAAGCGTTCAATTCTATCCCACGGCCAATGAGCGCCAGAACTACCAGTTGCCCCTGGCAGGCTTTGCCGTGCTGCATCTGCAACTCCTGACCCGCTCCGACCTGCTGGCCAATATCCCCCAATGGATCTGTTTTGCCGCGTGCATCATCCTGGTGTCATTGATCGTAAAGGAGTTAGGCCAACCCTTGTCCGTTCAGATCTTTGGCGGACTGACCGCGGCCACGCTTCCTGAGGCCATCCTGCAGGCGTCGAGCACGCAAACCGATCTCATCTGCGGCGCATTTTGCCTCGCCTTTGCCTTTTTTCTCGGCCGTCTCACCCGTGAAGCGACGCCCAGGCACGCCGTCTATGCCGGACTGTCGCTCGGCCTGGCGCTCCTGTCAAAGGGCACGGCTTATCTATACGTCGGCGCCATCGGACTCGCACTGGGCGTGCCCTACCTTGTGCGGGCGCGCCATCGTTCACGGTCGGCCGTGGCTGGCGATATCACCTGGATCGTGCTGCTCGTCTTCGTCCTCAACATCGGCCACTGGTCCAGAAGCTATGACTTGTATCGTCAACCGCTGGCAAGCGGCACGGAGTCCTACGCCAACGATCGACTCTCTCTTCCGGCAGTGTGGGCCAACCTCGTGCGTAATACGGCTCTGCACCTCGGCGTTCCAGCGCCGGCCGTCAACCAGGGCACCACGACGGCGATCCGGAGATTGCTGGGCGGACAGGCCGACAACCCGGAGACAACCTGGCCGGGCACGAGGTTCGGCGTCGGGTTTTCGACTCATGAGGATACGGCCGGCAATGGGTTGCACCTGCTTCTAATCGTCATGGCTCTGCTGAGCATGGGTTGGATCGGTAAAGCTGAGCAAAGAACGCTGCTGCTGGCCTGGGCGGGGGCGATCCTGCTCGGCGCCGTGTTCTTCTGCGCCTATCTGAAATGGCAACCGTGGAACGGACGCCTGCACACACCTCTATTCATGCTGGCCCTGCCCCTGGTGGCCGCAAGGATGGCGGAAATATGGGGCGACCGAACCCGCTTCCCCCTGGCCCTGGCCTGCCTGCTGGGGGTGGCCGCCATGCCTTTCCTCCTGCAAAACGCGACGCGGCCCTTGCTGCCCCTGAACGGTGTCTCAGTCGTTACCTCTGACCGGATGCAATCCACCTTGAGAGCCCGTCCTGATTTGCGGGTGGCCTATCCTGCCGCCGTTCGCGAGGCGCTGCGCGGCCATCCGCCTGAGGTTGGATTGATGCTCGGCAACGACGACTGGGAGTACCCGCTTTGGGTACTCGGAGAGAAGTCCGCCGTGCGTCGGCCGCCGGCCTTCCGTCATGTCGTGGTCGCCAACCTGACACGGGAACTGGCGCCGGTCCGGCCATTGCCGGACGTCATCATTTCAACCCGGCCACTGGAACGGGCGGCAATCGCGGCGCACGGTTACACGATCGCCAGTGAATGCGGGGTCGTCCGTGTGCTCAGGCGGATGCCGCCCCCGAACTGACGCCGGAACCGTGAAAATCCGATTCCTCCGGCTCTGTCCGGCCGCCCGCACGTCAATCGAGCACCTGTGTCAATTACTTCACAACACTCTCCGCAGCAGTCGGTTACCTAGAACGTCCCCGCTCGCCGCTCCCCTGCGGCGACAGAACCCGATAGGGGGTCTTTATTCCGTATGACCGCGGATCGCAAACACTTCCATGGCCTCAGGGCAAACGCATCTAAATTCTCATCTGAACAGATGGAATTCTGACAGAATGAA
>JBAXWO010000174.1:0-5838 GCA_037128375.1 bacterium | reverse complement strand
GGGACGCCGCGTGCCTGCGAGAGAGCGGGACGGATCGAAAGAAGGAGTCGCCGTGAAGGTCAAACGCCTTGTCGATCCGGCGCAATGGCCCGCCTTGCAGGAACAGTGGAACGTCCTTCTCCTGAGGTCACCGGACAACAATCTCTTCCTGACTTTCGAATGGTTGAGCACATGGTGGGAGGTGTTCGGCGGCGGACGGGAGCTGTGTGTGTGGCTGGTCGAAGACCGGGGCGAACTGGTGGGCATTGCTCCGCTATACTCGCATACCCGGCGTGTCGCCGGGGTTCCCCTACGGGAGCTTTCCCTGCTGGGCAACCAGGCGGTCGGCTCGGACTTCCTGGGTTTTATCATCAAGGATGGCTGTGAACGGGACGTCCTGGCGGCCCTCGGCGCTGAACTCAGGAGCGAGCCCGGATGGGAGCGGTTGGTTTTGGAAGGCATTGCCGCCGATTCCGGGTTGATCGGCAGTCTTCGCGATCTGGGCCGGACTGCCGGATGTTACGTTTCGCAGTGTCCGGCTTTCACGTGTCCGGCCATGACGCTGCCAGCAACCTGGGACGAATTCATGGCCCTTCCCGACAAGATCTTCAAACGGATCGTACAACGGGAGTGTGTGAAGAAACTTCACAAGCGGCACCAGGTGGAACTCCTGCTGTCGGTTGGCGGCCAGCCGCTGGGGCCCTGGCTGCAAAAGCTTTTTGACCTGCACACGGAGCGCTGGCATTCCGCCGGGCAGCCCGGGGCCTTCGACGACGACAGAATGAAGGAGTTTTACAGCCGGGTGTCGGCGTTGTTCAATCAACGCGGCTGGCTGCGCCTGTCCGCGCTCCGGGTGGACGGTAATGTGGACGTCATGGAATATGGGGTGGTGTATGGCGATGCCTACTATTCCCTCCAAGGGGGGTGTAGTGCACAGGGGCTCGAGCTCAAGGCGGGGCATGTGCTGCAATACCATATTTTCGAGTCCCTGGTGGGGAATCTGCGCGAGTTCAGGTTCCTGCGCGGCGCCGAGCGCTACAAATACCAGTGGGGCAGTGTTGATAAATGGACCGCCAGCGTGGCCCTCTATCGCGGGGTCAAGGCGCAGGTTGCGGGCCGAAGCCAGAATGCGGTCCGGGGCATCAAGGGATTAATCAAACGAATGGTGCGCCGCCGACCTCGGCAAAAATAGTCCCGGAAGGCTTTATCGAAGTCCCGCCAGTTTTACGGCGAAGAGGTCGGCCGAAAACCGGCCGTTTGAGCCGGTGAACAGCGCGCCATTCACATTGAACCGGCGCAGTTCGAAAGGGTTCGTCCAGGCTGTATTGATGCCCTTCCGGGTGGTGGCGGCGAGCCGGTAGCCAGCGGCCTTCAATTCCGTTATGACCACGCCGTCATAGTTTCCGTTGGGATACGCGAACGTTGTGACCTTCGCGTTCAGCTTGTTCTCCATCAGTCTTTTGGATTCCCGGACTTCGTCGGCAATCTCATGAGGGGAAAGGCCTGGCAGGAGACGGTGGGTATGGGCATGCGAGCCGAATTCGATACCGGCGGCGTGCATTTCGCGTATCTGCGTCCAACTCATGAACGCGTTGGCACGGGCAGGGAAGGGCGGATGCTGAAGTTTCTCAGCAAGAACCTGTTGCAGCGCGGATCGCGTGGTCTCATCGGCCATCTTTAGATTTTCAATAAGGCGTAACGCCTCGCGTTCCGCATGGTTGGAGAGGAGGGCGGTTTTGAGCGCGAGGGGAAGGGACTGTGCTTCCGACGCGTTGATTGCTCCGGACTGTACTCGCTGCTGCCAGGCCTGAAGCAAGTGCAGGACCTGTTCCTGCCAGAAGGCCTGCGCGGTCCCGATGTTCGCGGTGCTGAGGAAAATTGTTGCCGGGATACCGCGCCGTTTCAGAGCGGGGAAGGCATGCGTGTAATTATCTTCCCAGCCGTCATCGAACGTAATGACCGCCGTGCGCAAAGGCAACGCGCGCCGTTCCCGCCTGGCCTTTTCAAATTCGTCCATGGCCAGGATGTGGTATCGATCGGCCAGGAAGTCCAGTTGTTCCTCGAAGTGATCCAGGGGGGCGACGATTTGGGGGAGCGAGCAGACCTCGCCGAGGGCATGGCGCGGGACCACGCGATGATAGAGCAACATAACCGTCTGCATGGAACCGCAGAAGGGATGCCGGAGTCCGAGGTAACCCGATGAAAAACGAATCCCGCGGCTTAGCCTTGCCAGGGTTTCCTTCAGGCGCTTTTTACGGGTGGACTTCAAGCGGTCCCTTCTCCGGTGACGTACCTGCGCCGTGCGGCCCACTCCTCGCGGGCATTCCGAAACCACAGGAGGCCTTGCACGGTGCCAACAAACCGGGCGATGATGCCGAGAAAGTCGATCACCGGGAAGATCAACAGGGCCCTGAGCAGAACCGGCGGCCCGGGTTTGACCCGACGGTAATAGGTCTTCAACGATTTAGCCGTCTGCAGGGCCTGCAACGCTCCAGCGCTGAGGGCGACGGGAATCCAAAGAAGCGGAATCGCGCAGGCGGTGGCGACAAGGATCAAGAACAGCAATCTGGAAACGATCAATGGCTGCCCAGAGCGCAGGGTGACCGGATCATGAAACTTATCCTCCTCGCGGTGGGCCTGACGACGGAGGATGTGACGCAAGGTCGGGCCCAATTGCCAGTAGAGAACGGCGTCCGCCGCATAGCAGATCCGGGGATGCTGTTGCATGACGCGTCGCACGAACAGGGGATCCTCGCCGACGCGGACCCATTCGGGAAATCCGCCGGTCTTTTCCCATATCCACCGGCAATAGGCCACTGAGGCGCCGCCGGCGGGTTGCCCGCCTGGCCCGCCGCTGCGGAACCTTCCCCGGTGCAGTGACGCCGCATACACAGCGCCAAGGTCCATCATGCGTCCCATGACCACGCGGCGAACCGGCAGGACCGCCACGGCGCCCATTGAATAATCCGCTTCGCCTCGAAGAATCGGCGCAATGATGTTCTGCAGCCAATGCTCATCCGGATGATTGCCGCCATCAATTTGGGCAATGATGTCGGCGTTCGTGTTTCGGATCGCGACGTTGCGTGCCTTACCGGGAAAGGCCCCATCGGAAAGTAGAAGCCGTATGCGCGGATCCCGGGCGGCGAAGTCCCGAAGCCGTTCCCGGGTTCCGTCGGTGGACCCGGCATCCACGAAAATAATCTCGTCACCGGCGGCGGCCTGTTTTTGGAGGGAGGCCACCAGCTCCCCCAGTCCCTCGATTTCATTCTTAACAGGTACGACCACGGCAATCTTCATGAAGTGCGTTTCCCCCCTGCGCCACGTTTGAGATACCACAGGCGCAGGTGCTCCGCAAGGAAGCGGACATCGGCCTTGCGCAAAATCAGCGCCTCCGACAGTGGCACGCCGGTATGGCGTAGCACGAAAAACAGCAAAAGGGCGCTCGAGAGAAGGTAACAAACGGATGAGCTGAGGGCGGCGCCCACCGCACCATATCGGGGAATGAGAAGGACATTCAGGGCCAAATTGCAGACCATGGCGACTACGGATACCCAGGAGATCAGGCCTGGACGGTTCATGTGATAAAGATCGGCTTTCAGGAACTGGTAGAGCGAGAGTCCCACAATGCCGGGCAACAGGCATTGGAGCGAGCGGAGAGCCGGCAGAAAGGCGGAGCCGTACAGAGTCAGGATCAACCCCTTTCCGGCTATCGCCGTCACAAGGCAGACGAGGACCATTATGGATACGATGTACTTGAGGACGAAAGGCGAGAAATGCCGGCCTTCCTTCTCATCCATCTCCAGCCGAAGCGGCAGGAAGGGGCCGGAGACAGCGTCCGGAAGCGTCAGGATAATCTCGGCGATGGAAACGCTGGCGGCATAGAAGCCGACGGCTTCCATGCCCGCATAGTGGGCGACGAAGAGGACGTCGATCCTGCGTACCACGGCATTGGCCCACATGCTGACATTGCCTCGGAGCCCAAACGAGAAGGCTTCGCGGAGTGCGGCATACGACACGCGGGGCCTTCCTCCGGCCCGGCGATAGACGCGGACGAGTCCCATCAGCGCGATGCCGGCATTGGTCCCGAGCCAGGCCCAGATGGCCGCCATCAGGGCGTTGCCCGTAAGCCACCAGATCAGCAGCAATACGGCCAGGGGGAAAATGGCGAAAGTGACCTTCAATAGGTTTGCGAAATGGATTTCCTTCAGGGCGCTCAACAGGTCGCTGGCGGTGTTACAGGCCAGAAGTAAGGGGACGCTGATCAGGAGCAGGACGGTAAGATGGTTGGCGCCCATGAATTCCTGCCGGATAGGGGCGGAAACCTGCAGCGCGATATAACCGGCACCCGTAAGGATCGCGCCCATGACAACGAGGTAAAGAAGCGTGTTGCCCAGAATCACGCGGAGGTCCCGCTTGCGTTTGGCCACCAGGTAATAGCTTCCCAGGCCGAACCCGAGATTGCCGAAACTCACGACGAAGCTGGGGAGCGTACTCAGCAAGCCGTAAATTCCCCGGCCGGCCGGCCCGAGCAGGCGGGTCAGGATCACGTTACGCGCCATGCGTAAAATGAATTGCGCCGCCGTAGCCGCCAGGCTGGACAGGGCATATTCGCCAAGGCTTTTCAGGGCTGACGAGGAGGGTGGCGCACCGGTTTTCATCGTGGAGGCTTGACTCGATTCGGGCCTTCGAGATGGCCGGGTTTAAGCGTATCCGCATAGATCGTCTCAAGTTGCCTCACCTGGGCCTGGACGGAGAAATGATTTTCAACGGTCGCCCTGGCATTCTTTCGAAGTCTGGCGGCGAGAGGCGCGTCCTGCCGCAGCGTCAGAATCTGCGCAGCCAGGTCGCCCGTGTCGCCTGGCTTTGCGAGCAGGCCGTTTTGTCCATGCACGATGACTTCCGGAATCCCGCCGACGGAAAAAGCGGCAACGCAGACCCCCATGGCGCACGCCTCGAGAAGTGCCATGGGGAGTCCCTCGCGGCGGGAGGGCAGGACGAGTACGTCCATGGACCTGTAGGCCGTTTTCAGTTCAGCCGGCGGCTGATAGCCTCGGAAATCGAAGTTGAGGCTCAACCCGGCGGAGGCTACGGCCGCCCTCATGGCGGGTAGGTCGGGCCCCTCGCCGAGAATCACAAAGCGGATGCCGGGCTCCTTGCGACTAGCCGCACGCGCGGTTTCAACGAATTCCAAGGGGCCCTTTTCGGCGCTGATGCGGCCCACAAAAGCGACGGTAAAGGGAGGGTCGTTCGGATGGGCGTCCCGCGACGCCGTCAGCCGCCATTCTTCCGGATCTATCCCGTTGGGCACAACGACCGTGCGGTGGATGCCATATTTCCGGGCAATGGTGGCCGTATATTCAGATACGGCGACGGCGGCGTCGAACCGCCTGAGAATCGCCTTGTCGAGGCGGCTGTAGAACCTCCCGCGCCGGGTTTTTTCCGTCCAGCCGTGCAGGGTGCTGATGATCCGCAGAGAGGGATGAAGCAGGCGGAGCAGGAACCCGTAGAGGTCCGCTTTCGCGTCGTGGCAATGAAGCAGGCGGATCTTGTGGTCGAGTACAAACCGCCGAACGGCGAGGAATTGCCGGAGATCAAAGATGCGTTGCCCCGGCACAACCTCGCAAAGCAGCCCGCGCTGCCGCAACGGCTCGACGAGGCCGCTTACCTCCACTCCCCGCTTGGCCAGGTAGAGGACGGCCTGACCGAACCGCCCGGCGTTGAGCCCGGGAACCGTATTGAATATGACACGGTCGGCGCCCCCCCCGCCGCCGGAAGCGCACCGAAGATGGGTTGTGATCGTATCCGGGGTCATGGTTTTTCCACAATATCGCACGTCAATACCCTGAACGATTCGATGGG
>JBAXWO010000173.1:0-5839 GCA_037128375.1 bacterium | reverse complement strand
CCAGCGGAGCGGGTGGTGAATCTTCTCCTTCTTGCAACCACAAGGTGTAGGGGGGACGCCAGTCAACGGGATACCCCTTTAAATATTTATGTTGGAAAACGGGAAGTTCGGTGAATATAGGGTAGACACTCGTTCTATTCTTACCGGAGAACTACTTGACATTAGACAAGGTGGGACTGGTTTTTGCCTGCGTGACAGGCCTGGCGATCGGCGCTCCAACAGAGGCCAACCGCCCGGGTGGTCCCATCCCTCTTCCCGGTGTCGTTCTCGCGATGGATTGCAGTCTGGTGGCCTTGCCGCACCCTCCCCTTCCTCAACTCCGACCTGCTGGTCCACAAAATGTTGGGACTGGGGCTTTTGGAGATTTGTCCGCAGATTTCGCAGATTTAAGGAAAACAACATGAAGACGAGCGCGGGAATCGGATTACAGCAGGTGCAAGGCGTGTATAGCGGACCGGAGGGCGAGCTCTGGGAACTGGTCATGGGCGAGCAGATTCACATTGGCGGGTTTGCGTCGTCCATGGCGCTGGCCGAGAAGGCCGGGATCGGCGCGGGCATGACGGGCGTTGACCTCTGTTGCTGCAACGGAGCGGGCATGCGGTTTCTGGTCCGGTTCCGCGGCGTGGCCGCCATGTGCGGCGTGGATGCCACGGCCACCGTGGTAAACCGCGGGAAACAACGCTGCCAGGACGAGGGGCTGGCGGAGCGCATCTCGTTCGTGCTGGCGGATGTCTGCCAGAGCGGTCTGCCGGACGGGAAGGCCGACTTTCTCTGCGGCGAGGATGCCTGGTGCTACGTGGAAGACAAACCCCGCCTGATCGCCGAAGCCGTCCGCCTGGTCAAGCCCCACGGAACCATCGCCTTCACGGATTGGGTGGAAGGTCCAGCCGGCCTGACCGATACCGAGGCCGCGCGTTACCTGGCGTTCATGAAGTTTCCGGGCGTGCTGAGTTTGCAGGATTATGCCGCCCTGCTGCGCGCCAACGGCTGCGAGGTCGTTGTGGCCGAGGACACGAAGCAGTTCGCCCCGCACGTTGACCTGTACCTGAACATGCTGAACATGCAGTTGACCTACGACGCGCTGAAGATCATCGGGTTCGACGTGAACCTGATGGGCGCCATGGCGCAGGAAATGGTGTTCATGCAGCAACTCGCCCACGCCGGCAAAATCGCGCAGGGACGGTTTGTGGCGAGGAAACGGTAACAACGATGAAAACAACCATGCCCGCACTTTCGTGGTTTGACGACATGGTCTCGCATAGCCTCGCCTATGTCCGGGCGCAGCAGCGGCAGGGGCGGCACATTGTCGGCATTACGTGCGAATATACGCCGCGCGAGTTGATCCTCGCCGCGGGCGGCATACCGGTCTGCCTGTGCGGCGGCTCGGCAGCCACGATCCCGGCCGCCGAAGAGACGCTCCCCGCCAATCTCTGTCCGCTGATCAAATCCACCTTCGGCTATAGCGTGACCAGGCAGAACCCCTTTCTCGAGATGGCCGAGTTGGTGATCGCCGAGACCACCTGCGATGGCAAGAAGAAGATGTATGAACTGCTGGCCGAGACCCGGCCCATGCACGTGCTGGAACTTACGCAGAAGCCCGACGACCCGGACGCCTTCGAACACTGGGTGCTCGAACTGCGCAAGTTGCAGGCCGTTCTGGAGAAACGTTTCCACACGCGCATCACACGTGCCAAACTCCGCGACTCCATCGCCCGGATGAATCAAGAGCGTGCGCTGCGCCGGCGACTGGCCGACCTGATGCACGCTGATGCGCCGCCGTTGACAGGCCTCGAACTCTTGAATCTGAAAAGTATGGTCGCCTGCATCCCCGCTGACCTGCGCCACTACGAACAGGCGCTGCGCGAACTGCCGCGCCGGAAACGCAAGCCGCCGTCCGTCGCGCGCGTGCGCGTGCTGTTGACCGGCGTGCCCATGCCCCACGGTGCCGAGCGGGTGCTGGAGTTGATCGAAGACCACGGCGGACTGGTCGTTTGTCAGGAGAACTGCACCGGTCTGAAGCCGATCCTCGAAGACGTGGACGAGCAGGCGGCCGATCCCATCCGCGCGCTGGCGCAGAAGTATTTTCATCTGCCCTGCGCGGTCATGTCGCGCAACGACCGGCGGCTGGCATCCCTGCGCCAACTGGCCGCCGCCTTCCGTCCCCAGTGCATGGTCGAAGTGATCT
Organism: bacterium; assembly: GCA_037128375.1. Lineage (GTDB taxonomy): Bacteria > Verrucomicrobiota > Kiritimatiellia > CAIKKV01 > CAITUY01 > CAMBRF01. The sequence continues at coordinate 3,654 of JBAXWO010000173.1, read as the reverse complement.
GGCAGGCGTGCCTGACGTATGACGTAGAGTCGCATTACGTCCGCAAGCTGGCCGAGCAAGAGCTGAACCTGCCGTATCTGCGGATCGAAACCGACTATTCGCCCTCCGACTCCGCGCGGATCGTCACCCGACTGCAGGCGTTGTTCGAGACCGTGCGCGACCGGCCCACAAAGGGCAAGGACACAGAGTGAGACGAGAGCACAGAGCAAATCGCGATATAGTCTATAGTTCACCCTGTGTGCCGCCCGAGTGGATTGCGGCGCATGGGTTGCGACCGTGCCGGTTAATCCCCGGCCGGGCCACGGCGGAATCTCCCATTCCGGCGACGTCCGGTATTTGCCCGTTCTTGCGCGCCTTTGTTAACGAGGCCTGTCACCGCCGCAACACCGCCGGTGTCGTGCTGGTGACCGTCTGCGACCAGATGCGGCGGGCGCCGGATCTGCTGGCTGCGACACGCCAGACGCCTTTCCATCTTTTCAATCTACCCTCCACATGGCAGACACCTGCCGCTCGCCGGATCTACCGCACGGAACTGGAACGTCTGGGCGCGTTCCTCGTGGCCTGCGGTGGCACCACGCCTTCACGCGCAGAGCTTGTTCATGCACTAACGACGGCCGAGCGACAGCGCGACGCCATTCACGCGGCACCGCTTGGACCGTCCGACGGAATTCCCGTGGCATTGCTGGGCGGACCGCTGTTGGCGCACGATCGCGAGATGGTTCGGCTGATCGCCGCCTGCGGCGGCCGTGTCGTGCTGGATGGCACCGAGCAAGGCGTCCGCGCGCAACCTGCGCGGTTCCGCCCTGCGCGCACACAGCGCGACCCGCTGGGGGAGTTGACACGCGCCTATTTCGAGACCATCCCGGATGTGTTTCAGCGTCCGAACACCCGCCTCTACGAATGGCTGTTACAGCACGTGGCGGTCACAGGCGTCAGGGGCGTGGTTCTGCTGCGACAGCTCTGGTGCGACAAATGGCATGCCGAAGTGCAACGCCTGCGGGAAGCGCTGGCAGGCGTGCCCTTGCTTGACCTCGACTTGGACGGCAACGGCGTGACCCCGCGTTACCGCACGCGCCTGCAGGCTTTTCTGGAGGGGCTGCAATGATTGCGGACAAACCCAGACAGATTGGCCTGGCCGCCTGGGATGCGCGCTACCGTGCCGTGCAGCGCGCCGGGCATACGCAGCCCGCCTACGGCGGCCCACTCCGCCGGCATCTGGCCGACGGCGATCTGCGCCTGCGGTCGCTGCGGTACGACAATTCCGCCGCCGCTCTTGATCTGTGGAATTTTCTACTGACGGAAGAAGCACGGCTCCATGCTGCGCGCGCCAGTGGCAAGATCATCGTCGGCGCCATGAAAGATCTGGGCACGGTGCCGGTCATGGCCTATGCGCTCCCCAACGTGGTGGCGTTCTATCCGGACGGCGCCTGGTGGATTCCGTGCGTGATGGAACTGTGCGACGACGCGCTGAGCGCTGCGGATGCGCTGGGCGTGGACGAGTCGTTCTGTCCGGTGCGGGCCATGCTTGGCGCGTTCGTCAATGGCGATCATTTTCCCATTCCCGACCTGCTGACGTGCAGTGTTGGCGCCACGTGCGACGACTTTTCCGCCATTGCCCAGCGCGTCGAAGGGCTCGGACATCCAATCGTGTGGTGGGAGATACCGCATCGCCGTCCGCCCGAAGCGGGCGAGGCGGCCGTGACGCTACCCGGCGGTTGTGTCGCGCCGGTCTCGCAAGTCGCGGTGGTGCGGCTGGAACTGGAGCGGGTGCGACAGGCTTTGGCAAAGGGCGTCGGCCTGAAGTTGACGGAGCAGAAGTTGCGCGCCGGCATTGCCTTTGCCAATCGCGTGCGGCGCTGTCTGGCAGAGTTGCGGCGGCTGTCGTTTACGGCGCCGGTCTGTCCCCTGCCAGCGCTCGAACTGCTGATTGCGGAGATGCTGGCCATCCACTATTGCTCCGACCGGGATGAGACGCTACGTGTTCTGACCGGGCTCCTACGTGAAGTACGGCGGCGGGTACGGGCAGGGGTCGGGCATTTCGACCCGGCCGCGCCGCGCATTTTCTGGGTGAATCCGGTGGCGGATTTGCGGGCCATGAATCTGCTGGAGCAGGTGGGCGGACGGTTGTGCGGCACCGAATATCTTTTCTTGCACGCATTGGACGAGATTCCGACGGACCTGCCGCCGATGGAAGCGCTGGCGCGGATGGCGCTGGCCGATCCGATGGTCGGGTCCGCACAGGAGCGCGCAGAACGCATCTGCCGCGAAGTCGTACGCTTCGGCGCGCAGGCCGTGGTGATTTCGCGCATCCCCGGCGCCAGCCACTGCGCGTCGGAAGGAAGCGTCATTGCCGGACAGGTGCGCCAGAAGCTGGGGCTGCCGGTGGTCGAGATCGAAGTGCCGCCTATGATGGATGCCTTGCGCGAGACGTTACGCACACGCCTGGCCGCCTTGGTGGAAACGGTGAAGGAGAGTCAACCATGATGATTCACGCAGGCATAGACGCCGGATCGCGCGCGATCAAAGTGGTTCTGGTGGAGGACCGGACCGCACGGGTGGTGGGCATGGGCGTGATGGACCAGGGCATCCGGCAGGGCGCCCTGGCGAAGAAACTGCTCGACCGCGTGCTGCATGACGCCGGACTCGAGCGCCGCGCCGTGGGTCGCATCGTGGCCACCGGCTACGGCCGCGAGGCCGTCACCTTGGCCGATACCGCCATCACGGAGATCACCTGCCACGCCTGCGGCGTGCATGCGGAGCACCCATCCGCCCGCACCGTGATTGACATTGGCGGGCAGGACAGCAAGGTGCTGCGCCTGGAAGACGGCAGGGTACGCGACTTTGTGATGAACGACCGCTGCGCGGCGGGATGCGGGCGATTCCTGGAAATTGTGGCCACACGTCTGGGCGTGGGGCTGTGCGATTTGGGCAATCTGGCCAGGCGCGCCAAACGCCCGGCCGCCATCAGCAGTATGTGCGTGGTCTTTGCCGAGACGGAAATCGTCGGACTGCTGGCGGACGGTGAGAAACCGGCCAACATCGCGGCCGGTGTGCTGGGCAGCCTCGCCACGCGCATTGCCGTCATGGCAGGAAGAAACGCGCAACCGCCCGTAGTCTTTGCCGGCGGCGTGGCACTGGTGCCCGGCATGGACCGTGCCCTGTCCAGAGCCTTGGGACAACCTGTCCGGGTTGCAAACCGGGCACAATTCACAGGCGCGTTAGGCGCGGCGCTCATGGCCGCGAGGGTCAGTGACAAATGAATCTTAGAATGGGAGTGAATAGGTTCCTGGTGGACCTTCCGGTCTTCAAAACCGGTGTGGGGCTTAATCCGCCCCAGGTGGGTTCGATTCCCTCTCACTCCCGCCATTCTCGAAAGGCGCGTACGTAATGGACGCTATCGACCACAACGCGATCCGGCAATTGCCGGCCGTTGACACGGTGCTCCGCACTCCGGCGGCCCGTGCCATGCTGGAGGAGTTCGGACATGAGGAAGCCTCCGCCGCCATACGGTCCATCGTGGCCGGGCAGCGCGACGCGCTCTTGAAGGGGGCGGCAGCCGGAGGGCCGGACTGTTCGCCGGACGCCGTTGCCGCCGCGGCCCGGCAGTATCTGCTGGCGCGGCAGCAACCCGTGTTGCGCCGCGTCATCAACGCC
>JBAXWO010000172.1:0-5934 GCA_037128375.1 bacterium | reverse complement strand
ACCGGGGTTTCGCACGAAAGTGTCTTGAATGTGGTGTCGGGTGTGGCACCCCGGGAACTGGTGGATATTCGTCTATTTGACGTATATCGCGGCGAAAGTTTGGGCCAGGACCGGAAAAGCATGGCGTATTCCATGACGTACCGATCCCTGGAGCGTACCCTGACGGATGAGGAGGCCAATGCCTTTCATGATCGCGTCAAGGCGGCCCTGAAGCAAGAACTGAACGCTGAGATTCGGTAGGGGTTTTTTCTTGTCTGAGGCGAGTCTCGGTGATAGGGTCGCGGCCGTTTTTGTTGTCCCCTTTTCCCCCCGTGGCTCGATTGTCGAATGCCGTGAAGAGGGGCGGGGGCTGTCAGTCGAATGTATTGTCTGTAGAGTCTGATTCGAGAGCATAACAAGAAAGGTTGCGCATTAATGAGCAGGTCGTCAGGTTTGAGGCGGGGGCTTGGATGGTTCGCAGTGTTGGCGTTGTTTTCCGCGGGGGGCGCTCCGGCTTGGGCGAGTGAGGCCGATCTCGTTTTGCCGGACCTGAGTTCGGTCAGATTCTTCAATGACAGCATTACCGGCACGGGCCTGATGCTTCTCGGGATTGTGGTCTGTGCAGTCGGTCTCGGGTTTGGGTTGCTGCAATTCTTCAGGACGAAGAATCTCCCCGTGCACAAGTCCATGGGTGATGTCTCGAATATCATCTGGGAAACCTGCAAAAGTTACCTGGCGCAGCAGGGAAAGTTCCTGGCCATTCTGTGGTTGCTGATCGCCGTTTGCATGGTCTACTACTTCAAGGGTCTGCAGCACATGGGCATGGGTCATGTGGCGCTGATTCTGGCCGCGTCCATCCTCGGGATCCTAGGGTCCTACGGCGTGGCGTGGTTCGGCATGCGGATCAATACGTTTGCCAATAGCCGGTCCGCATTCGCTTCCCTGCGGGGTACACCGTGGGAGGCGCTGGCCATCCCGATGCGCTCGGGCATGAGCGTCGGCATGCTGCTGATCACGGTTGAGTTGTTCTTCATGATCTGCATTCTGATATTCCTCCCCTCCGAGCTGCGCGGGCCTTGCTTCATCGGGTTTGCCATCGGTGAGTCGCTTGGGGCGTCGGCCCTGCGTATCTGTGGCGGTATTTTTACCAAGATCGCGGACATCGGGTCCGACCTGATGAAGATCGTGTTCAAGCTTCCCGAGGATGATCCGAAGAATCCCGGGGTGGTGGCGGACTGCACCGGTGACAATGCCGGCGACAGCGTTGGCCCGACCGCGGACGGTTTTGAAACCTATGGTGTCACGGGGGTGGCCCTGATCACCTTCCTGGCGCTGGTTCTCGGCGCGGGCGTGCTCTGCGCCCAGATGATCGTCTGGATCTTTGTGATGCGTATCCTGATGGTTGTTTCCGCCCTGGTGGCCTACCAGGCCAACGATGCCTACTTCACTTCCAAGCTGAAAGACGCCAAGGCGTTCGATCCGGAGCACCCGCTCACCGTCCTGGTGTGGCTGACCTCCATCGTATGTATTGGCGTGACGTATGTGGCCAGCAAGCTGTTGCTTGGCGGGATCGAGGTCAACGGCGTGGCCCAGCCGAACCTCTGGTGGGTGTTGTCCACGATCATTTCCTGCGGCACCATTGCCGGCGCGCTGATTCCCGAGTTTACGAAGGTCTTCACGAGCACGAATTCGAAGCATGTGAAAGAAGTGGTGACGGCCTCCAAGCAGGGCGGCGCCTCCCTGAACATCCTTTCCGGGTTTGTGGCGGGTAATTTTTCCGCCTTCTGGGAAGGCTTGACCATGCTGGTACTGATGCTGTGCGCCGCGCTGCTGGCGAACCATCCCACCGTTGCCAGCTTGATGCCGGCGGGCCTTGAGTTTGCCGCGCCGATTTTTGCCTTCGGTCTGGTGGCGTTCGGTTTTCTGGGCATGGGGCCGGTGACCATCGCGGTCGACAGTTTTGGCCCGGTTTCCGACAACGCCCAGTCCGTCTATGAACTGAGCCGGATCGAGTCCATTCCCGGCATTTCGAAAGAGATCGAGAAGGACTTCGGGTTCAAGCCTGATTTCGAGAATGCCAAGCTCAATCTCGAGAGGAACGACGGGGCAGGCAATACCTTCAAGGCCACAGCTAAGCCGGTGCTGATCGGTACCGCCGTGGTGGGTGCCACGACGATGATTTTCGGCATCATTCTGATGCTCGGCAAGACGCCCGGGTTCGGCGGGATTGAAGGGGTTATCTCCCATCTCAGCCTGGTGCGGCCCGAGATCGTGCTGGGTCTGCTCATGGGGGGCGCGGTGATCTACTGGTTCACCGGTGCGGCGACGCAGGCGGTGGTGACCGGATCCTACCGCGCGGTGGTTTATATCAAGGAGAATATGAACCTGAACGCGGCGACGGCGTCCATTGAGGACAGCAAAGAGGTCGTCAAGATCTGCACGATCTATGCGCAAAAGGGGATGTTCAACATTTTTGTTGCCGTCTTCTGCTTCGCCCTGTCCCTGGCGTTATTCAACCCCTTCTTCTTCATCGGCTACCTGATCTCCATCGCGTTTTTCGGCCTGTATCAGGCCATCTTCATGGCCAACGCCGGCGGCGCCTGGGACAACGCGAAGAAGATCGTTGAGGTGGACCTGCGCGCCAAGGGCACGGAACTGCACGCGGCGACGGTTGTGGGTGACACGGTGGGGGACCCCTTCAAGGACACCTCCTCGGTGGCCATGAACCCGATCATCAAGTTCACAACGCTGTTTGGTCTGCTGGCCACGGAGATGGCGGTCGCCATGACCAACGTTCCCATGAAGTATTCGATTGGCGGGGCACTCTTCCTGGTCGCTCTGTTTTTCGTGTGGCGGTCCTTCTACGGAATGCGCATTCCGGAAGAGAGGTAGAAATTAAAGCCGAAGTTGGGTAGGATAACGGCGGAGCGGAAGCTCCGCCGTTGTGTTTTGCAGGAAGGGCTGGGAGCCCTCGAAATCATGAATGTTTTGTTTCTTGGAACAGGAACCTCGGTGGGCATCCCGATAATCGGTTGCGATTGTCCGGTATGCACATCCCGGGATCCCCGCAACCGGCGGCGGCGTTCCAGCCTCTATGTTGAGGCGGGCGGGCAGCATCTTCTCATTGACACCTCACTCGACTTTCGCGAACAGGTCCTGACCTTCCGTGTTCCGCGTGTGGACGCCGAGCTGTTCACCCATTCGCCTGCCGACCACATATTCGGCCTGGATGACATTCGCCGCTTCATCACGATGCAGCGCACTGTCATTCCCGTCTATGCCTCGGAGGAGACCGTTGGCGACCTGAAAAGGATATTCACGTACATCAACTCCGATGTTCCCGAGCCCGGTGTTTTCCGGCCGCGCCTGGAGTTCAAGGTGATAGCGGGCGTGTTTGATGTGGGGGGTGTCCGGGTCGAAGCGCTGCCGGTGCTTCATGGGCGATGCATGACCTACGGCTATCGAATCGATTCGGAGGGGCGCTCCGTGGGTTATGTTCCCGACTGCAAGACGATGCCGGAGGAGACGGTGAAGCGCTTTCAGGGAGTCGATGTGATGATTCTGGACGGGCTGCGGCATCGGACGCATCCGACGCATCTCACGCTCGAAGGGGCCCTTGACGTGTTGAAGCGGATCGGGGCCAAACGTTCATACCTGACCCATCTCTGTCACGATCTGGATCATGAGGAAACGCAGGAAACCATGCCTCCTTCAGTCTTTATCGCGTGCGACGGCATGAGCCGGACCTGGTGAAGTCGGAGAGTCGACCAGGGGGGGACAGGTACTCAATTCCCTCAGCGCGCCTACCGGTGTCTTTCGGATCGGAGGATCGGACAGAAAATGGATTGCATGCGGCAGGCAGGTGGGGTATAAGGGACGGGTTTTTGGGGAAAAGAAAGGGTTAAGCATGAAGAGCGGGATTCATCCGGAGTACAAAGAGGCGACGATTACATGCGCCTGCGGTTCTATCGTGAAAGTAAATTCGGTGCGCGCGGAGATGCACGTCAATGCGTGTTCCGTCTGCCACCCGTTCTTTACGGGGCGGAATGCCTTGGTTGATGCCAAGGGGCGAGTGGAACAGTTCCGCAAGCGTTACGCCAAGAAGTAGTTGCGTCGCGTCGGAGAAGAGGCCGGAAGACCGCAGGGTTTTTCTGGCCTTTTTTATTTTCTTTTTCAGCATCGCAGTTGGCCACCGGCCCGAAGAGGGTGACTGTCATGATCGATATAGCCTACATCGACAGATTGGCCGCCCGGATGCGTGAGTTGGAGTCGGCCATCGCGGATCCAGCCGTGGCGGCGAACCAGAAGAAGTTCAGGGAAACCGTCAAGGAGCATGCCCGGCTGCGGAAGATCGTTTCCAAGGCCGAGGTGTATTTCCGATTGAAACGCGATGTGGATGAACAGCGGCAGTTGCTGGCCGCCGACGATGGCGATCCCGATCTCAAACGACTGGCGGCGGAAGAAGTGGCGGGGCTGGAAACGGCGCTGGATCCCGCGGAGAAGGATCTTTTGACCGCCCTGCTGCCGCCGGATGCCAGCGACGAGCGCGATGCGATCGTGGAGATCCGCGCGGGTACGGGGGGCGATGAGGCCGCCCTTTTTGTTGGCGATTTGTTCCGGATGTACAGCCGGTTTTGCGAGGAACGCCGGTGGAAGGTCAGTGTGATCGATGCCAGTTCCTCCAATGCCGGCGGCTATAAGGAAATGGTTTTCTCGGTCCAGGGGACGAACGTCTACAGTGTCTTGAAGTACGAGTCCGGATGCCATCGTGTCCAGAGGGTCCCGGCGACGGAGGCCGCGGGGCGTATTCATACGTCAGCCGCCACCGTGTTCGTGCTGCCGGAGGCGGACGAAGTGGACGACATTACGATTCCACCCGATGAGATTCGTGTGGATATTTTCTGTTCCTCGGGGCCAGGCGGGCAGGGGGTCAATACGACCTACTCGGCCATCCGGATCACGCATCTGCCCACGGGACTGGTGGCGCAAAGCCAGGATGAACGTTCGCAGCACCGGAATAAAGAAAAGGCGTTGAGCGTACTGAAGGCCCGTCTCCTCGATTGGCGGGTGCAGCAGGAAGAGGAAAAGAGCGGAAAATTGCGCCGGACGCAGATCGGCAGCGGCGATCGCAGTGAGAAGATTCGAACCTACAATTTTCCGCAGAACCGCCTCACGGATCATCGGATTAATTTCACCATTTACACACTCAATCGTGTGATGGAGGGTGAACTTAACGTGCTGATCGAAGCCCTTCAGGATCACGATCGGGAATTGCGGATCCAGAAGGAAATGGCATCGGCCCGGGGATGAAGCGACTGATCGAAGTTTTGCAGGCATCGACCGACTACCTGGCGGGCAAGGGGGTCGATCAGCCGCGTTTGATGGCCGAGCAATTGATGAGTCAGGTTCTGCGTTGCCCGCGACTGCAGTTGTACCTGCGATTTGAGACTCCCCTTGAAGAGCCACAACTGGCGCCTCTGCGGGTCGGGATCAAACGGTTGGGGGCGGGCGAACCGCTGCAGTATGTGGTGGGCGATACGGAGTTCATGGGACATCGTTTGAAAGTGGATCGGCGCGCCCTCATTCCGCGCCCCGAAACGGAAGAATTGGTCGACTCCGTGCTGAAGTGTGCCCCGCTATGGGAAACCCAGAGCCCCGCCGTGGCGGATGTCGGGACCGGCAGTGGATGCATCGTGATCAGCTTGGCCCTGGCCCGGCCGGAGGCCCGGTACATGGCCATCGATGCCAGCGCGGAGGCGATCGAACTGGCGCAGGAAAACGCGGCGCTCTACAAGGCCCCGTCCATCGATTTCCGGGTTGGCGATCTGCTGGAGGGCGTGGAGGCAAGTTCCTTGGATGCGGTGATCGCCAACCTGCCTTACATTCCGACCCGTGACTGCCTGAGCCTGCCGCGGCACATCCGCGAACACGAACCGTTGTCGGCACTGGATGGAG
>JBAXWO010000171.1:0-5940 GCA_037128375.1 bacterium | reverse complement strand
CCGGTTGCGGACGGTGTGCCGAGGTCTGTCCGCATGCCGTATTTGTTTTGGAGGCGGGCCGCAGCAAACTCCGCCAGCGGGATGCCTGCATGGAATGCGGAGCCTGCGCTCTTAATTGTCCGGCGGGCGCGATCCAGGTGCAAGCCGGCGTGGGTTGCGCCAGCGGAATTCTCAACATCATGCTGGGCCGCAAGACCGCTTGCTGCTGTGAAGCCCGGCAGGGCGGGAGTATGGCCGACGCGCCGCAGGCTGGTTCTCAGGCGAGCGGGGCGCCGCACGCCGACGGAAAGGCCTGCCGGCATGAGTGAGCGCGAGCACACTGGGCCGGTTCTGGCGCTGACGATCGGGACGGCCGGTCATATTGACCACGGCAAGACGGCGCTCGTCAAGCTCCTGACCGGGCATGACCCGGATACCCTGCCGGAGGAACAGGCGCGCGGCATGACCATCAACCTGGGGTTCGCCGCGTTCACCCTGCCGGACGGTCGCCGCATCGGCATCGTGGATGTTCCCGGCCACGAACGCTTCCTCCACAACATGCTGGCTGGCGCCACGGGCATTGACCTCGTTCTGCTCGTGATCGCGGCCGATGATGGTGTCATGCCGCAGACCATCGAGCACTTCCATGTCGTGCGGTTGCTTGGAATCGCCGCAGGCCTGATTGTCATTACCAAGACCGACTTGGTGGACCCGGCCCGCGTGGCGGCTGTTGCGGAAGAAGCCCGCCGCCTCGTCGCCGGAAGCTTCCTGGCGCAGGCGCCGATTGTGCCGGTCTCAACCCGGACAGGCGCCGGCTTGGACGGTTTGCGCGACACCCTGATCGGCATGGTGGCGCACTTTGTTCGACGCGAGCTGGGCGGCCCTTTTCGAATGCCTGTCGAGCGGGTGGTGTCGATCAAGGGGATTGGCGCGATTGTCGCCGGGGTTCCCCGTTCCGGCAGTATTCGGGTAGGCGATGCCGTGGAATTACTGCCCGCCGCGGCGATCAAGACGGTAAAGGGGATTCGTTTTTTCGATCAGGCGGTCGAAACTGGGGTTGCGGGGCAATTGCTGGCGTTACGGCTTTCCGACGTGGATGGCGGAGAGATCCAGCGCGGGGCACTCGTGGCGACGCCGGGCTATTTTGCCCCCGCGCGTCTGCTGAACGTGCGCTTCCGGGCGATGCCCCAACTCGACCGGTCGATTACCTCGCGCACCGCGATCCGTCTTCATCTGGGGACCTCGGAGGTTCTCGCCCGTCTCGTGCTTCCCACGCCGGAACCACTTGACGCCGGCCAGGAAACCTACGCTCAATTCCAACTGGCTGAACCGGTGCTGGCCGCGCCAGGGGATTATTGCCTGGCCCGCATTCTCAGCCCGGCGAGACTCATTGGTGGCGGCACGATCATATCCTGCGATACCCGCCGGTTGCGCCGCCGTAACACGCACTGGCTGGAAAACGTCCAGGAACAAGACCAGGCGCGACACGATCCTGACGCCGCGCTGCTCCTGGCGCTCCGGCAAAGCGGCGAGGCGCCCCTGACGTTGCCGGAACTGGCACGCCGAGCCTTCCTGGATGAAACCACCGCCCGGCGGCATCTGGACGGTCTGGTCAAGTCCGGCGCCGCGTTCGAATGCGGCAACGGGCGCTATTTCTCCGCCGCCGCCCTCTTGGGGGCCCGGAACAATATCCTTGCCGTCGTGAATCGTCTGCATGATGTCAGCCCGTTAGCCGTCGGCTTCCCGATGACGTCCATGGCTGGCGCCCTAACGTTCCATCGGCTTTCGATCGCCAAGGCCATCGAGACCCTGATTCATGACGGTAGTTTGGCGCTCAATGCCGTCGGCTACCAGATTCCCGGTCGACTGCCCCAGTTGTCCCCACCCAAGGCCAAGCTCGCTGCGCGGATTGGCCAACTGTACAAGGAGTCGCTGTTTGCCGCGCCCCGCTTCGAGGAACTGCCCGCCTTGCTTGGTTCTCCCTCGCCCGTCATCGAACCGATCTTCAAACTCCTGCTGCAAACGGGCGAACTGGTGCTTTTGCCGGAGACGATCGTGCTGCACCGCGAAGCCATGGCTCTATCGCGCCGCATGCTCACGGATTACCTGAGCAAACACGGAACCCTGGAATCCGGCAACGCCAGAACGTTGCTGGGCACGACACGCAAATACGCGATCCCGATCCTGGAATACTGGGACGCACAAGGCTTGACCCGGCGTGTGGGCAACACGCGGCAGTTACGGGAAACCACAGGAGGCTGAACATGGACGCACGCGAAAAACGTAAACGGGTGATGAGTCGTTCGATCAAGCTGGGGCACTGTGTCTGCGACCCGCGCAAGCCGTGCCCCTGTCCGCTGCTGCAGGAGCGGGATATCTGCCTCTGCGCCGGTGAACGCGTGCCGCCGGCGCAGGCTGGCCAGCCCGTGCGCCTGACCGAGCATGTGCGCAGCGCCGGCTGCGCCAGCAAGATCGGGCAGAAAGACTTGCACGCCGTGCTGGCGCAACTGCCGGCTGTCCAGGACCCGCGCATCCTGGTAGGCATGGCCACGGCCGACGACGCGGGCGTCTTTCAGTTGGCGCCCGGCGTTACCGTGGTGCAAACCGTGGACGTCTTCACGCCCGGGGTGGACGACCCGTACCGGTTCGGTCGCATCGCGGCCTGCAACTCGCTGAGCGATGTCTACGCGATGGGCGGAACGCCGGTGACCGCCCTCTCCATCATCGGGTTTCCCATTGAGCGGCTGCCGCATGCGGTCATGGCCGATATCCTGCGCGGCGGCATGGATGTGCTGCAGGAAGCGGGCACAATTCTGCTCGGCGGGCACAGCATCAACGACGAGGAGATCAAATTCGGCTTTGCCGTGACCGGGCTGATACAGGCGGACGCCGTGGTATCCAACGCCGGTGCGCGGCCCGGCCAGGTGCTGATCCTCACCAAGCCGCTGGGCACCGGCATCGTGTCGCTGGCCGGTCAGATGGGCAAAGCGTCTGCCGAGGCGGCCGAGGCGATGCTGGTTTCCATGACAACATTGAACAAGACCGCGGCGGAAATCATGACGCGCCACCATGCCACGGCTTGCACGGACGTAACCGGCTTTGGCTTCCTCGGTCATTTGTGCCGCATCACCATGGAGAGCGGCGTGACCGCGGAGATCGGCTTCTCCCGGCTGCCGCTGTTGCCGGAGGTGCTGGAGTATGCCGACCGCGGCATCTACTCGGGCGCCAACGAACGCAACATGGATTACAGCGCAGCACGGACGCAATTCGCGCCGGAGATCACGGAAGCGATGAAGGCCGTGTTGTTCGACGCGCAGACCTCCGGTGGCCTGCTGATGGCGGTGCCAGCCGGGGAGGCGGACGCCACCTTGCGCGATCTGCATGCCGCTGGCATTGTCCAGGCGGCGATCGTGGGTGTGATTGCGGAAAAATCCGAAGGTGCGATTCGCGTGGGATTGGATTTCGCCGGCGGCCATAGCGTCGCGATCACGACGGACAGGAAAATAGAACAGCAGGAGCAACCTATGGAGTCGACCACAACAGACGAAGTGTGTTGCGCGCATGGCGGCGCGCCAACCGGCGAAGGAACCCTGGCCCTTTTCCAGAAGTTCATGGGCGCAGCCATGGCACCGGGCGCAATCGATGTCGTGACCAAGGAGTTGCTGGCCATTGCGCTGGGATTGGCCGTGCACTGCGAACCCTGCACGCGCATGCACATCAAGAAGGCCAAAAGCATGGGGATCGGAGCAGCAGAGATGGAAGAAGCCGCGGCTCTGGCAGTGGCCTTTGCCGGCTGCCGAGCCCTGATGCTCTGGAACGCCCTGAAACACGAGCGACCGAAATGAGTCAATAGTCGCCCAACACGCAGCATCAAGCCAGGCCTGTTTTTGGTCCATCGCATCGTCTGGCCTTCAAAACCGACGCTTTCACGATAGACAGCCAATCCATTGATGGGCTAAAGTCCGTGCCCATCTGATGAGCCGTACGATTTTGGCCAGGGAGTCTTAATAGCCGTTGGGACCGACGGTGCATTATGCTGCAGGCAGCGCGAGGCAGGAGTTTGATATGACGAGATTACCGATGAAACGTTTTCTGATCATGGTCGCAGGTATGACGATCGCCGCCACACTGTTCTCCGAGGCGGTCACGAAGCCGGCGGGAAACAAGGCCAGAGCCTCCGGGCGAGCCAGTTTGCCGACCCGTTCGGCAGACCCTTACCTTGGGGCCATTGTCGTCGATGCGGAAAGCGGTCAGGTCTTGTTTGAGCAGAATGCCGATCAGGCCGGTTTTCCCGCCAGCGTCATCAAGCTGATGGGGGCGTGCGTGATCCTTGATCGTGTGGCTGAGGGACAACTGAGCCTGAGCAACCTTGTAACGGTGACGGCGGAATCCTCAAAGATCGGGGGGTCACAGGTTTTCCTGGCCGAGCATGAGGCCTTTCCGGTGGAGGACCTGTTCTATGCGTTGATGGTTCAGTCGGCCAATGACGCCGCTTCCGCGCTGGCGATTCATGTGGCGGGGACGGCGGCGGGGTTTGTGGAGATGATGAACAAGAAGGCGGCGGCGCTCAACATGACCCATACCCGCTTTCACTCGGTCCATGGTTTGCCCCCGGCGGCAGGGCAGGAGGGGGATGTCTCCTCGGCCCGTGATCTGGCCGCCCTGGCCCGGGAATTGATTCATGCACACCCGGAGATTCTCCGGTTCACCTCGACCCGCGAACGGGGGTTCCGTAACGGGGCATTTATCCTTCGTAACCATAATCCCCTGTTGGCCACCTACCAGGGGTGTGACGGGTTGAAGACGGGCTATATTACCGCCGGCGGGTTTTCCATCATTGCGACAGCGGAACGTAACGGCCGCCGTGTGATTGCCGTGGTGCTGGGAAGCAAGGATCGTCTGGTTAGGAATCGGCAGGCCGCGGAACTGCTGTCGAAGGGATTCGCGGCGCTTCCGCCGCTCCCGCCGCCGGTCGCGACCAACGCGGTCCCGACCAACGCGGTGATCATCCCGCCGGAACCGGCTGGCGAAATCGAGGTCGAGGGCGGATCGAAACACTGGATGACGGCTGGACTCGGAATGCTGGGCGGACTTTTCCTGGCGGGCATCGTGGCCTGGGTGGTGCGCAGGGGCAAACGCTAGTCTAATGGCCGTTAGGCACAAGGAGGCCGCTGACTGTGGACATTCTGGCGCATGCCTTGTATGGAGCGACGTGTTGCAGTCGAACGGGCCTGGCCGGTGGGAGACGGGGCGCGGGTTTGATCCGCCGTTCTTTTTCACGTGACTGGACCGTCTGGGTGGCGGCTGGATTCGGTATCCTGCCGGACCTGTCCTCGATCGGCATTTATTTCGCGCAAATGATGATCCGCGGGGCCCCGCCGTCTTTTCACGGCATTCCCCCTTACGTCTACACTCTCTATCACTCCACCCACAGTCTGATCAGCGCCGTCTTGCTGGTGCTCGTGTTGTATACCATCGCCCGACCGCTTGCCCGACCGGCCCTGGCATGGCCGCTCCATATTGTCATGGACAGCCTATCGCACGGCAATGGGCGGTGGCAGACGCTGATGCTGTATCCGTTGTCGGACTGGCACTTTCATGGAGTAAACTGGTGGCAGCATCCGGTTGTGATGCTGCTTTACTGGGGAGTGCTACCCGTGCTGTGGACCGGTCTCCACATCTGGCGCCGTCGTCGGAAGCCCGATCTGGAGTCGGTGGGTCCCGGCCGGCGTTTTCAGGCGTAGCTCCATCCCCGGTGTTACCCCCGCGATCAGCCCCATTATTACGTAAGTGACATTCCGGCGCATGGTGGGCCCAATTATACAACGATACAGCACGTCGCGCGCCAAGATTTCTTCCGGTATTGGAGTGCGCGTCAGGCACGTCGTGGGACGCTGATGCGAAGCACCTGGTTTCGCTGGGCGCAGGGGACGAGAGTGTAGCGGCTGGAGTGCGCCGGAA
>JBAXWO010000170.1:0-5944 GCA_037128375.1 bacterium | reverse complement strand
GCAAGTCCATCTCCGGCGGGATCCTGTACGACTGGGGCGTGCACCTCTGCGAATATATCCTGCAGATGGTCAACTCCGACGTCGTCGAGGTCAGCGGCTACACCTGGTCCGGCGTCTGGGCCGGCCAGACCCGTTGGAAGAAGGACACAAACGAAGACGAGGGGAATCTCGTGATCCGGTTTGCCAGCGGCGCCTGGGCGACCCTTCAGATCACGTCGCTGGATGCCCGCCCCAACCAGCCGTGGTTCAAGGTGGTCGGGACCAAGGGGACCATGACGCCGGACTGGTGGAACACCGAGATCTCGACGCTGGATGGCGACAAGCGCATCACCACGCAGTTTCCCACCCCGCCGTCGCAGGGACACCGCTTCTACCAGAACATCGCAGATCATCTGGTCAAGGGAACCCAGCTGGTGATTACCCCGGAGTGGTCGCGCCGCCCGATTCATATCCTGGACCTTGCCTGTCAGAGCGCCAAGGCCGGGAAAGCCCTTAAGGCGAAGTACAAGTAAACAAACAACACATAACGGACGAGGGTATTTCTATGAGCACAAGGAAAGCATTGGTGGTCTGGGGCGGATGGGATGGACACACGCCGGAGCAGTCCGTCAAGGTGTTCATCCCCTGGCTGGAAGAGCAGGGGTTTGCCGTGGAGGTCTCCGGCACGTTGGAGGCGTACGCCGACGTCGGGAAACTCAAGGCGCAATCACTGATCGTACAGTGCTGCACCATGAGCAAGATCACCGGCGAGCAGAGCAGCAACCTGCTGGCCGCCGTGGCGGAAGGCGTCGGCCTGGCGGGCTGGCACGGCGGGATCATTGACTCCTTCCGGGAAGACACCAGCTATCAGTTCATGACCGGCGGCCAGTGGGTGGCGCATCCCGGAAACTGCATTCCCTCCTGCCAGGTGAAGATCGCGGACCGGAACCACGACATCACCCGGGGGCTCGCGGACTTCGCGATCAAGGAGACGGAGCAGTATTACATTCATGTGGATCCCGGTGTGCACGTGCTCTGCACCACCACGTTCACGGGCCAGCATGGCGATCCCTCGCAGTACGCGGCCGGCACGGTGATGCCGTATGCGTATACGCGCCACTGGGGTAAAGGGCGGGTGTTTGTCGCCTGCTGGGGGCATACGTTCAAGGATTTCGACGTGCCTGAGGCGCGGGAGATCGTGCAGCGGGGATTGCTGTGGGCGGCGAAAAAGTAACACGAAAGGATGGCTAGCATGAATAAACGAAAAATACGGATGGGGATGGTCGGTGGCGGCAGGGGCGCGTTTATCGGATCGGTGCACCGGATTGCGGCGGCGATGGACGGCCAGATGGAACTGGTCTGCGGCGCGTTCAGTGCCGATCCCGAGAGGTCCAGGGCCTCGGGCGAGGACTTGTTCCTGCCCGCGAACCGTGTGTACGGCTCCTATGCCGAGATGTTCAAGCGGGAGAAGGCGCTGCCGGAAGGGGAGCGCATGGATTGCGTGAGCATCGTCACGCCCAACCACATGCACTATCCCGTGGCGAAAATGGCCCTCGAGAACGGATTCCACGTGATCTGCGACAAGCCGCTGTCCTTCAATCTCAAGGAGGCCCGCTCGCTGGAGGCGCTGGTGCGCAAGACGGGGTTGGTCTTTGCACTGACCCACAACTACACCGGGTATCCGATGGTCAAGGAGGCGCGCGATCAGGTGCGCTCCGGCAAACTGGGCAAGATCCGGAAGATCGTGGTGGAGTACCCGCAGGGGTGGCTGGCATCGCTGCTGGAGGCCTCCGGGCAGAAGCAGGCCGACTGGCGGACCGACCCCAAGCGCGCGGGGGCCAGCTGCTGCATGGGGGACATCGGCACGCACGCGGAGAACCTCGCGGAGTTTATCACGGGGCTCCAGATCGAGTCCCTCTGCGCGGAACTGACAACTTTCGTCAAGGGACGGAAGTTGGAGGATGACGGCAACGTGCTGGTGCGGTTCAAGGGCGGCGCCAAGGGGGTGCTGTACGCCAGCCAGATCTCGATCGGGGAGGAGAATCCGTTGACCATTCGCGTCTACGGGGAGAAGGGCGGCCTGGAATGGCATCAGGAGGAACCCAATACGCTGCTCATGAAGTGGCCGGACCGGCC
The DNA here is from genome assembly GCA_037128375.1 of bacterium. Classification (GTDB taxonomy): domain Bacteria; phylum Verrucomicrobiota; class Kiritimatiellia; order CAIKKV01; family CAITUY01; genus CAMBRF01. The sequence goes on along the minus strand of JBAXWO010000170.1, from coordinate 3,829 downwards.
GCGGCAGGTTCTGCGGACCGGCGGAGGCCATTCATACCTGTCCGCCGCCGCACTTCAGGCCACACGGATCCCGGCGGGACATCCGGAGGGGTTCCTGGAAGCGTTCGCGAACCTGTACAAGAACTTCGCGGCTGCGGTGCGCGTGGCCTTGTCCGGTAAGAAGGTTTCCGCGGACATGCTGGACTTCCCGACCATTCAGGACGGGGTGCGCGGCATGGCGTTTATCGAGACGGTGGTCAAGAGTTCGAAGAGCAACCAGAAATGGACGAATATGCCGGTTCTGTGAGCCGACGCTTTATAGGAGGCAACGATCATGGCAAGACCAGTGACTTTGTTCACGGGGCAATGGGCGGATCTGAAATTGGAGTTACTTTGCCGGAAGGCAAAGCTATTCGGGTACGATGGCCTGGAACTGGCCTGCTGGGGCGACCATTTCGAGGTGGAAATGGCGGATGCGGCCTATTGCCGGCAGAAACGCGACCTGCTGGAAAAGCATGGGCTCAAACTGTTCTCGATCAGTTCCCATCTGGTGGGGCAGGCGGTTTGTGATCAGATTGACGAGCGGCACCAGAGCATCCTGCCGCCACACGTCTGGGGCGATGGCGATCCCGAGGGAGTTCGCCGCCGCGCGGCGAAGGAGATGATCAAGACCGCCAAGGCCGCAAAACGGCTGGGGGTGGGAGTGGTCAACGGGTTCACCGGAAGCTCGATCTGGCCGTACCTCTATGCCTTCCCGCCCGTGTCGTCCGCCATGGTTGATGCGGGGTACAAGGACTTCGGCAGGCGCTGGAAGCCGATCCTAGACGAGTTTCAGAAGGCGGGCGTGAAGTTTGCGCTGGAAGTGCATCCCACCGAGATCGCGTTTGACATCGTCTCGGCGGAACGCGCCATCGAGGCGGTGGACGGCCACCCGGCCTTTGGATTCAACTATGATCCCAGCCACCTGGGCTACCAAGGCGTGGATTACGTGGCGTTCATCGAGCGGTTCCGTGACCGCATCTTCCACGTGCATATGAAGGATGTCGCGTGGCGTCAGACGCCGGGGCCATCAGGAGTCTTCGGCGGACACCTGACCTTCGGCGATGCACGACGCTTCTGGGATTTCCGCTCGCTCGGCCGCGGCAACGTGGACTTCGAGCGGATCCTGCGCGCGCTGAACGCCATCGGCTACAACGGCCCGCTGTCGGTGGAGTGGGAAGACAGCGGCATGGACCGGGAGCACGGGGCGCGTGAGGCGTGCGAGTTCGTCAAGCGGCTGGATTTTGCACCGTCCGGGGTGGCGTTTGATGCGGCCTTTGAGAAGAAATAACCCATGACCAATCCTGTTCGCGTGGTGCTGGTCGGGTGCGGCGGAATCAGCGGCGCCTGGCTCAAGCCGGCGACGGGCATGCCCGACCTGAAGATCGTGGGGCTCGTTGACCGGGTCGAGGAATCCGCACGCACGCGGGCGGCGGAGTACCATCTGGAATCCGCCGAGATCGGAACCGATTTGCGGACGGTCCTGAAAAAGACCAAGCCGGAGGTCGTGTTCGACTGCACCGTGCCTGAGGCGCATGTCGGGGTTGCCCTGGAGTCCTTCCGTCAGGGTTGCCATGTGCTGGGCGAGAAGCCGCTGGCCGATTCCCTGGCCAACGCGCGGCGAATGGTGAGGGCGGCGGCCAAGGCGGGGCGGACCCATGCGGTGATGCAGAATCGCCGCTATCTACCGGAGATCAGGGAGGTGCGGAATCTGATCGTCTCGGGGCGACTGGGCGACCTGACCACGCTGAACGGCGACTTCTATATCGGGGCGCACTTCGGCGGATTCCGCGATCGGATGCGGCATGTGCTCCTGCTTGATATGGCGATACATACGTTTGACGCGGCGCGATTTCTGTGTGGCGCGGACCCCGTGTCGGTCTACTGTAAGGAGTGGAATCCGGCAGGGTCGTGGTATGATCACGACGCTTCCGCGATCGCGATCTTCACGATGAGCAATGGGGTGGTTTATACCTACCGGGGCAGTTGGTGTTCGGAGGGGATGGCAACCCTGTGGGAAAGCAAGTGGCATGGCGTCGGGACCTGCGGGAGTTTCCTGTGGGACGGCTATAGGGATTTCAAGGCGCAGACGGTTCAGGAGGTCGCCGCGCCCCATAGCAAGGTGGCGGAGTTGGGGGCGTTGCCCTTTGCCAATTCAACCAGGCCCATCGGGCATGGGGGACAGATCCGGGATTTTCTGGACTGCCTGCGGGAAGGCCGGACCCCGGAGACGGCATCCAGTGACAACATCAAGAGTCTGGCCATGGTGTTTGGCGCCATTGAGAGTGCGGCGAAGGGGCGCGAGATAAGGATCAAGTCATGATTGGAGAGGAGAAATGAAGATGACCCGACACGAGCATCACGAGGACATACGGATCGGAACTTTGGTCAGCGGAGGCAAGAATGCCGGAGGCTACATCCGGAAGATCCTGCCGCACGGGTTCGAGAGCTTCTCCCTGACGTTCTGGCAGACGATCGGCGATATAGACCTGAAGCGATTGGCGAAGGACGTGAAGGAAGCTATCGGAGACCGCGACGCCGTCATCAGTTCGGTTGCCATTTTCGGCAATCCCCTGGAGGGTGGGGAGAAGGATGAGGAAACGCGCAAGGGCTGGCAGGCGCTTATCGACAACGCCCACCTGTTCGGCACGGACATTGTGGCCGGGTTCACCGGGCGGATCCGGGGCAAGCCCATTGAGGAGTCCATTCCCCGGTTCAAGCAGGTGTTTGGGAAACTGGCGAAACGGGCGGAGGATAGGGGGGTGCGCCTGGCGTTCGAGAACTGCAGCATGGGCGGCACGTGGGCCAGCGGCGACTGGAATATCGCGCATAATCCCGACGCCTGGTCGATGATGTTTGACGCGGTGCCGGCCGCCAACGTGGGCTTGGAATGGGAGCCCTGCCATCAGAGCGTCGCTTTGATTGATCCCATGCCGCAACTCCGTCAGTGGGTGAGCAAGATCTTTCATGTGCATGGCAAGGATGCCACCATCCTGCACGACGTGGTGCGGGAGCATGGCGTCTACGGCAAGGAGCAGTTTGCCTTCCATCGCACCCCGGGCTTTGGTGACAGCAACTGGACCGATATCATCAGCGACCTACGGCGTGGAGGTTTCAAGGGTTCGATTGATATCGAGGGGTGGCATGATCCCGTTTACCGCGATGACTTGGAGATGACCGGCCAGGTGCATGGGCTCCATTACCTCAAGCAATGCCGGGGCGGAGACTTTGTCGCGAATCCGTGAGGGGATCGAGCATGGCTCAGTCCGGGACGCAACGTCGGGTTTTCCCCTGAACCCTGGCCCCTGAGCCGTGACAAGTAATCAAGGAGGATATGAGAGGCATGAATAAGCAATCTGATAGGGACATTCTTCGCCGGTTGGCCAGCGAGGTGGCGGCCATTGCCGCGCTGCCGGTTCATGAGCATAAGAAGGCCCTGTGGCGTCAACTGAACGCCCGAAAGCCCGTCCGGCCCATGGTCATGATTGATCAGGTCTGCTGGAACGAAATGAATGTGGATAATGAATTGACCCTGCAATGCCAGGACCCGGAATGCCGCCAGATTGAGGACGGCCTGCGCAGGACGATCTACCAGTGGCGCCACTTCCGGGTGGACATGGTGGTCGAGCCCTTTCTGAGGGTGCTCAAGGCCGTCAGGAATTCGGGGCTCGATGTGGGCGTGAAAGAGACGATCGCTGTGGGCGATCCCACAAACTCCGTCGTCGGGCATCACTTCTTCAACCAGTTCGTGACCGATGCCGATCTGGACAAGGTGAAGATGCCGGTTATCGAGCATGACGCGGCTGAAACA
>JBAXWO010000017.1:0-15574 GCA_037128375.1 bacterium | reverse complement strand
ATCAACTCCGGAAGCACTCCGTATTGACACGACAGGTTCGTGGATGCGAACAGCGTCTGCCCGTAGGCGACATACCGCTCATCATCCGAGATGCTGTAGTTGGTATACCGCCAGCCGTAGTCGTCCGAGTAAGGGCTGTATCCATAACTGCCTGTCTGGGTGATGTCGTCCGACGATATGTCCCAGACGCCCATCTGCCCCAAGTTGCCATAGTAAACATACTGTCCGTACAGCCGTGATCCCTCAAAGGTGGCAAGCATCACGGACTTTATGCCGGCAACTTCCCCCAGATCATCACCGGTATCTGCGTCCATCGCACGTGCCATACCCCCATTCCACAGATCATACCCGGCATTGTAGTATAGGCGGCCTTGTCGACCGGCCGTGACATTTACAGCATGGAGAAGACTGAAGTTCACGTAGATCTCAGGAATTATGAAATTCGTCACCACCGATTGCGTGTTCAGATCCACAAGAGAAATACGGTATGTGCCAGGCGTGCCGGAGCCATCGCCTGAGTTTGCTACATAAAGCACATTCCCACCCTCATCTATGTCGAGACCTGTTGGATCCTCCCCAACATAGATGGACTTGGTTACCGACAGGGCTTCAGGGTTGATGAACAGAATCCGACTATGGACTCTGTCGATTGCGTACACCGCGGACCGGCCTGGGTCGTCATGAATCTGGACGATGCTGACGCCTAGAGGGATCTGGGTTGTGGGAAGTAGTTGTCCTGCCCAGACAGTACCCGGTAGTGTGATGGCTAGAGATATCGCCACGGATGCCAAGAACAGTCCCAATCGTGCGATCATTTTCAGCGAAGCCATGTGCCCATCATACGCCTTCCAGCGACGGACGCAACTGCTGCAAGGTTGGGCGGCAACAATCGGGTTCATTGAACACCGGAGAAACCAGTCTTCGGCGGCACAGTACGACCCGTGGTTGGAATCTTTTTCTCGACAGCTTCCATCCGCTTCCGGATGTCCTCATCCGTGACATGGGCGTCTGGATTGTGTTTCGTGTAGTGTTCCCGGTACGCACGGACGGCGTCGTTTGTCTTCCCGAGAGCCGCCAAGCAATCGGCCTTGACCATCAAGGGAGTGTACCGGGCCGAGCCCCGAGGCCACTTTTCGACGATCTCATCACACAATCCGATGGCCTTTTCGTATTGCCCGCATTCGAGCAGGCATGCCGCCATCCGTGCCTTAGCGTAGCATTCGTGCGTGCCGTTGCTCACGGCTGGTAGTACGGCTGCGTATGCTTCGGCTGCCGAAGCGAACCTGCCGGCCGAAGCAAGGCTGTCGGCTTCACGCATCCGTGTGACGGCGTTCGTCTCATCGACTCTTGTCAGAAGGTTCGTTGCGGCGTTGGTCGAGGTTGCCGAGACCGCCGCAGGCGTGCCCGTTTCGGAACCGCAGACTCCGACGGCCGCCAACCCGACGAAGGTCACGATCAGCACGAGGATCACGTACTTGTCCATTGCAGGCTACCTGTTCTTTCCCATCGCACGGAACCGGGTCACGCTCGCCTTCTCGGGAAGCCCCCGGATCGTCGTCCAGTACTCCTCCCGCACGTCCTCATCAATCTCGGCATCGGTGTTGTAGAGGGCGTCCCGCCCGTCCTTGTGGCAGCCCGAAATCCAGTATTCCTCGCCGGTCTCGACGTCAACGTAGTTCGCCTTGAAGCCTCGACCTTCGAGCGAGTGGAAGGCCTTGCCCCGGTAATGGATGGACTTCCGGCTCTTGGAGAAGGTCACACGACCGATGCGGGCAGGCCCTGCCAGACCTTTCTTCCTTTCGATCCACATTATGCGGGAGGTCGTCATCGCATTTCCGCAGTCCAATCCGTGCCGCAATGCGGGCAGTGCCGTGGATTCTTCTCCCTGCAAGAGAAAGCCACCGACTTGTGGCAGTCGGGGCACCGAATGCGGTGCCAGAAGAGCCCAAGGAAGAGAACGCTCCCACATCCCAGAGCAAGGTAGATGTAGACCCAGAACTCCCTGGGTGGCGAAACAAGCGTGCGTTGGCAGTAGACTATGAAAGCAATCGCCACGAGTGCTACTGGGTAGGCCATATACTGCACCCGTACCGCCTGTCGTCGGATCTGTTCAAGTTTCATCATACCATCACGCAACCCGCCAGAGTTTCTTCCATTTACGGAACCCGTATTCACCAATCAGGATAAGGACGAACCCGATGGGAAGGATAGAACCAAGCCGCTTCGCTTTGGGCAAAAGCAGGAGTACCAGTACCGCAGGCAAAATGATGAACAGCAACCAGTAGGCTGCAAGGCACATCACCCATCTCCAGTCGGGTCGGGTTTGCCTCGTTGATTGATCGCCAAACTTGGACTCTAGTTCGGCGACGAATTCTGGAGAGTCCAGTTTGCGACCCTCTCCCACCGCCGTCCACACAAAGACCGTTCTTCCGAGTTGAGTCCTGTCGGTGAAGCCCTGCACCAGATAGTCGAAGATGCTATCCGAGTCCCACGGGTCACGGTCTATGCCCAGAGGGTTGTACGCAACCGATGCCGCCTTCTTGCCGTCGGTCAATACGGTGAACCGCTTGCCCGGAATGCCTGACCAAGTCTCCCTGAACAGGGTGCGTGAGTCCCCGAGGTCGAACAGCCTGTCCCCAACCCGTAGCAGGACGGTCTTGCGATCCGTGAACACGGCGACGAAGACTGGGGCGGCCAGCCCATACCACTGTCGGACAAGCGTTGCGTAGCCCCAAGTCGGCTCTGGCGGCTCTCCCTTGGCGACGATCCATTTCCCCTGCGGTTCTTGCAGGATGAAATGCCGCTCCCCGCCTGCGTAGTCTTTCAGCGTTATCGCCATTGCCGCTACCTGCTTCCAACCATCATCTCGACCGCCACGGCCGCCACAAACAGGCACGCCGAGACGGCCGTTGCTGACCGGCTGACTTTGCCCTGTGCCTCGCCAAGACCGAAATGCCTGCCCAGACCGTTCCAAAGGTACAGCCCGAGCGGCACCGTGGCGATGCCGAACAGGATCAGTTGCCAGCGTTGCGAGCCATAGGCCAGCAGTTCGCTGGCATCGGCGATCCTTTCCAGCGACCCGATTCCGAGGTAAACGCCGTTGGCAATGAGGCAGAACCCGGCGAAGAAGCGGAACAGGTACAGACCGGGACAGCGGAACCTGCCGGCGATCAGGAAGGCGACGAGCGGCAGGATCGTCCCGACGGCGGCACCAGACCAGACCTCGAACAGCGGATGTGGGTTGGGCGACACGTCCGTTCTGGAGAGCGTGCTGGGGGACAGGACGACCTTGACCACCTTGCCGCCGCTGGCGATCCCGCCGAGCACGTGCCCTAGTTCGTGGACGGCTTGCATCGCCAGCCACGAGAAACCGACGAAGGTCACGATCAGGATGATCTGGGGAAGGCGGGCGTTGGCTTGCATTGGCATCATCCTGGATTGATCGGGCCCATCATCCAGAAGAAGATGAACATCGCTATCAGGAAGAGTGCGATGACCAATCCGAGGATGTTTGTTGTGAGCACGACAACTCGCCAGCCCTCGCCGATGTCACTTGCCCTTGTTCGTACGATAGCGAGCACCTGGTAAACGGCAATGAGCGGGCTTCCTAAAAAGATCGTCTTTACCACCATGCCTCCTTCCAACGGGTGCGACTTTCGAAGACAGTGATAGATGATGAACGAGCCGATTAAGGAGACAAGAAACAAGGCAATGGCGTTGCCTGCGAACACCGTGATACGGATGCGATTCCTTCTGATCCATACAGTTACTATGGCGTTCCGTCCGAACAGGCGTCGTATAAGTGCAACGCCCAGGCCCAGGACGAAGCCGAGCGGGAGGTAGGCGATGCCATTCCAGAAGGCAATCCTATGCCGGGCGATCATCCAGGCATCGGTTGATTTGAAGCCGTTCCCGGTCAATTTGGAGGCGATATACCATCCTGGAATGGATGGCATTGCCTGTCGCACCGTTCGCTCGTCGAGGAACTGGCCGTGATCCCGATGCCAGGCAAACATGACATACGGCCCGAGGTAGCCAAGGATTACGCCAAGTAGGGCGGTTAACAGGCAGGACCATGCGAAGGTTCGCTTCAAGGATGCACCCTGACTTCCTCTGCCTTCCGGCTCTTGGAGAAGGTCACACGCCCGATGCGGGCGGGCCCCGCCAGCCCTCCCTTCCTCTCGATCCACATTATGCGGGAGGTCGTCATCCTGCTATAGACGGGGATCGACGGGTTCGCTTTCCAGCGCCAGCACGCCGAATACGCACTCGTGAACACGGCGCAGCGGCTCCTTCCGGACGAACCGTTCCAGCGACTCGATGCCCAGGGCGAACTCCCGCAACGCCAGCGACCGCTTGGCCCCCAGATTGCGGGACCGCAGCCGCTCCAAGTTGTCAGGCGCCGTGTATTCGGGACCGTAGATGATGCGCAGATACTCCGGCCCCCTTACCTTGACCGCAGGCTGCACCAGCCCCCGTTTCCCTTTCGTCACGAAGTCGAGAGGCTTTACCGCCATGCCCTCTCCGCCTTTGGACGTCAGGTCCTCCCACCAGGCGGTCGCCTCTGCCTGGCTTTGCGGGTCTATCAGGTCCACAACCTTGTACGGGGTGGCCAGAAGCAGGCCGGAATCGCCCCCGCAGAGCCGCTTCAGGGTCTCCATGTGCCAGACATGGTCCCTGTCTATGTGGACCTTCCCCTCCGTGGCGAGAAGATGGAACGGGGCCAGTTTGAAGTCAGCCACGGACTTCACGGGCCAACAATACTGCCGGTAAGCGGCAATATACTGCTCGATCATCTCCGCCCTGGTCTTCGACCGGGACAGGATCGCATCCACGTCTGCCGCCTTGACGGAACTGTTCGCCGGCACCTCAAACGACTTGACCACATCGCTTCGTGCGGCAGTGCGTTCGAGGCAGAGAACCGCTTCCTTGAATGATGCGCGTGCGGCAGCACCGACAGCAGCATATTGCGTCTGGAGCAACTGCTGGGCCTTTGCGGACCAGGGCATGAGCTCGCAATCCAGGCAAGCCCACTCAGTCCCGAACTCGTCCCAGAACCCGATCCGATCCATGGCCTGCCGCACAAGCGACAGGACCTGCTGTTCCATAGACTGGTCCTCAAAGAATCGGCGGCCGGTTCGCGTATACACGATGCCGATGCCGTCATTGAGTATCCCGAACCGCTTGCTGACGGCGTTCTCATCCCGGCACACGATCACCACGGCACGGGACCCCATGTGTTTCTGCTCGCACACGACCTTGGGCACGCCGACCGACCGGAAGTGGGCGAACGCCTCGACCGGGTATTCGAGATACCCCTCGGCCTTGCTCGTCTCGCTGGGCGACATGGTCGGGGGCAGGTAGATGAGCCACTTGGGGTTGGCTGCGTAGCGGCTCATGATCTCAAGAGCCGCCGTGGCGTTCTCCTCCCGGACCGTCACGGTGGAATGGAGCCGAGTCGTCACGATGCGCTTGCCGAGAACATCCTCCGCGTCCAGGAGGTCGTCATGAATCTGCTGGGTGGTCAGGGCCGGGGCTTGCGTCTCCTCGGGGATGAACGGCTTTGCTGGCGTGCAGTAGGTGTGCGCGGCGGGAACCGATACGAACTCCCGCTCCGGATAGCGGAGAGCCGTCAGCTTGCCCCCGAACACGCAACCCGTGTCGATGTTCACCGTCCTGTTCAGCCACTCGGGTTCGGGCACCGGGGTGTGGCCGTAGACCACGCTGGCATTGCCCCTGTATTCCGCCGCCCAGTTGTAGCGCACCGGAAGGCCGAACTCGTCCGTCTCTCCCGTCGTCTCGCCGTAAAGGGCGAAGTCACGCACCTTCCCGGAGCCGCGGCCCTGCATCTCCTGCTTCATGCCGGCGTGGGCAACGACGAGCTTGCCGCCATCGAAGACATAGTGGCTGACCAGACTGTCGAGGAAGCCTACGGCCTCCTTGACGAATGCCTCCCGCATTTCGGCGGGGATGGCCTCGAACTGCGCGAGGGAATCCTGAAGCCCGTGGGTGATCTGCACGTCCCGGCCGGACAGCTTTCGCATCAGCTTCATGTCATGGTTGCCGGGGACACAGTGTGCGGTCCCGGTCATTACCATGTTCCGTACGAGCCTCAGCGTGTCGAGAATCCTCGGCCCCCTGTCCACGATGTCGCCGAGGAACACCGCCTTCCGTCCCGCCGGATGTTCGTAGGTCTTGTTGCCCCATACCGGGTCATCCGGCTGGTTCTCCAGGACCGCGTAGCCCAGGTTATGCAGCAGGAGTTCTAACTCGTCGCAACATCCGTGAACGTCGCCGATGATGTCGAAGGGGCCATGCTCGTCCGACTTGTCGTTCCAGAGGGGCACCCGCTGCATGGTGGCCGCATCGACGGCGGCCACGGAATCCAGGACGAACACGTGCCGGAATCCCTCCCGTTGTAGCCCCCTGAGCGAGCGACGGAGTTGCGTGGTCTGCTGGCGGATCACGTGCGGGCCGAAATTCCGGTCGGCCCGCTGTGCGTTGTGGGCCTGACACACCTTCTCGGGCAGGTTGAACACGATGGCGGCGGGGATGCAGTGATAGTCCCTCGCCAGTTGGACCAGGGGCTTTCTTGCCTCAGGCTGCACGTTGGTCGCATCCACCACGGTGAGCTTGCCGGCGGCCAGGCGTTTGCGTGCGACAAAGTGCAGCACCTCGAACGCGTCGGTCGTGGCCTTCTGGTCGTTCTCGTCATCCGAAACGAGCCCGCGGCAGAAGTCTGACGACAGCACCTCAGTCGGGCGGAAATGCTTTCTGGCAAATGAGGACTTCCCGGCCCCCGAAGGACCGATCAGGACCACAAGCGACAGATTGGGGATTTTGATGTCCATTTGTCCTCAGCTTCGGTCGCGGGCGAACACGGCCATCTGGGTTGGCGGCCCCAGTTTCGCGTCATCGGGGCCAATCGGCAGGAACTTGACGCCGTAGCCGAAACGCTCCGCCATGCCATTGGCCCACGCCTGGAACTCGCTCCGGGTCCACTCAAAGCGATGGTCGCCATGTCGGAACGTCTGTTTCGCTTCCCCATCCTGCCCGCCAAGACCCCACACCACGTTGTATTCGCGGTTCGGGGTCGTCAGAACCACCGTGCCTGGCTTGGCGAACTCGAACAGCACCCGTTCGAAAGCCGCCAAGCGGGGAGGATCGAGGTGCTCGATGACCTCCACGACCGCCGCCGCATCGAAGCCCTCAAGCCGGCGGTCCCTGTACATCAGCGATCCGTGAGTCAGCCTTATGCGGTTCTTCGCCCATGACGGCAAGTTGTCCATCCGGAGGCGCACGTTGGCGATTTCGAGGGACCGGATGGACACGTCCAGGCCCACGATCTCCTCAAAGTGCTTGTCCCTGAGGAGTTCCGCCAGCAGCTTGCCTTCGCCGCAGCCCAAGTCCAGTACGCGTTTGGCACCCGAACCCTTCAGGGCCGCCATGACGGCGCCCAAACGGGCCTCGTTCAGGCTTGCCTCGGCAGCCACAGGCTCCTCCCGGTCCCGGACCCCATCGGAAGTATCTTCTGCCGCCGGATCAGGGTCGTCTTCGGCAAGCCGGGCCAGCGCCTCACGGGCAAGGCTGGGCTGGAACTTCAGATAACGGTGGGCAATGGCTTCCCGCTCGGGGTGCGATGCAAGCCAGCCTTCACCCCGAGTCATCAGCTTCTCGACTTCGTCGTCGCCCACGTAGTAGTGCTTGTTGTTGTCCAAGACCGGAATCAGTACGTACAGATGGGTGAACATCTCTTGGAGCGTCTTGGTGCCGTTGATCGCCACGGCGAAGTACGGCCCCTCGCCCCACTCAGGGAATTTTTCATCCAGCGGCAGCCTTGTGGCCTCGACCGTGTAGCCCAACGGCTCAAAGAGCCTGCGCAGGAAAGCGTCACCGCCCCGGCGGCAAGGCAGGGCGGGAATCTCGGCCCGGAGTGGGAGCGGGGTCTCGACAAGCTCCGGTTTGGCCTTGCACTGCCCCTTGAGCACGGAACTGAACACCTGCGCCAGGGCCACGCTCAGGTACGACGAGGCGGCGTAGGGGCGGTCATTGACGTACTGGTCGAGCGGCCCGCCTCCCGAAGAGCCGGCTCGTCCGCGGACCATGCCTACCGGATCGACGTCCAGCATCACGGCAACGGTACACTTCTCCGGCGTCGCCTCCGGGAAGAAGACGTGGACCTTCCCGAACGTCATCTCAAATTCCTGGAACCTCGCAGGATTCTTGTGCAGCAGGAACCCGATGTCCGTTGCAGGATTATGTGTTGTCGTGACCGTGAGCAACATGCTTCCACCTATTTCGGGCACAATGTACGGCAATGCCAGATTGCCGTCGAGGCGTATGATGGTTTTGGCTTTTCGCCAGGTAGCGCAGCTGCCCACAGCCCCGTCCCGTGCGCCCCACGACGGGCCTCTTGCCGACGGCGATGGCGACAGGGAGGGGTCTTTGTCCCGGCGTTTCGAGGGGCATCGTGGCAGACCAGAAAGGTATTGACCGTCCGACGCCGATGGTCAACTATCCACCAGTTGTTTTATTCATGCGCACCGTGGGTGAGGCTCTCCGGGCGTTGCTAAGACGCGAACATCCAGGCAGGCGGTGTTGCGGGGCGCAATGCAGGTGAACTGACACTTAGCACGTTGAGAAGAAAGGCGAGGCGCACTATGTTCGGAATGAGGTTCATCAAGGTACAGCCTACTGACTATGTGCTTCAGTATCAGAAGGGGAAACTGGTGCGGGAGGGGGCCGGTCTGGCATTCTTCTATTTCGCCCCGACCACGTCGTTGGTGTTGATTCCCGTGGGCACCGTCGATGTGCCTTTCATCTTCGAGGAGGTCACGTCCGACTTTCAGGCCGTGACGATCCAGGGGCAGATCACCTACCGGATTTCGGACCCCAAGAAGCTGTCGCAGTTGATGAACTACACCGTCGCCGCCAACGGCAAGGACTATACTTCGGACGATCCGCAGAAGCTGCCCCAGCGACTGATCAACCACGTGCAGGTGCTGACACGCTCATCTCTCAGGAGCATGCCGTTGCGAACGGCGCTCGGAAATTCCGACGGTCTTGTCACCGTGATCCGCGATGGGCTCCAGAAGGCAGAGACGATTACCGCACTGGGGATCGAAGTCATGGGGTTGTCGGTTCTTGCCATCAAACCGACGCCGGAGACAGCCCGTGCTCTGGAGGCGGATGCCAGGGAGCAGATACTGCGCGTCGCCGACGAGGCCGTATACAGCCGAAGGAATGCCGCCTTGGAGCAGGAACGGCGCATCAAGGAGAACGAGCTGAACACGGAAATCGCGGTGGAGAACAAGAAGCGGCAGATCAAAGAGGCGCAGATGGAGGCCGAGAAGTCCGTCCAGCGCAAGCGGCAGGAGTTGAAGGAAGCCGAAATGGCTGGGAAGATCGCCATCGAGGAGAAGAACAAGACTCTCGTGGCTCTGGTCGCCGAAAACGCGAAACACGAGGCGGACACCAGGGCTTATGGCATTTCGGTCGTGCTGAAGGCCGTTGGCGAAACCAATCCCGAGGTCCTGCAGGCGCTCGTAAGCGTCGGCATGGAGCCTGCCCAGATGGTCGCCCTTGCCTTCAAGCAGTTGGCCGCAAGTTCCGCGAAGATCGGCGAACTCAACATCTCGCCGGAACTGCTGCGGGAGTTGATGGCGAAACGGCCCGGGGCCTGATGGACCGCCTGACGGAGAATAAGATCGTCCTTGTCGTGAGACGGACGAGGCTCGACGACCTCATCGTCCGGTTCAACACGGAGTCGCAAGCCCAGTTCTACGTTGAACACCTCGGGGCTGACTTCTCGGACTACAAGCGGGAAGACGACCAATACAAGGCGTCGATCGCCGACGCTCAGCGGGCGCTCTCCTCGCTCGGACGCCTCCAAACCGTCGACCGGGCATTCGTTCCCAGTTTCGTCTTCGGCCGTGGCGACACGGTCGTCGTCCTTGGGCAGGATGGGCTGGTGGCGAACACCCTCAAGTACCTGGACGGTCAGTCCGTCGTGGGCGTAAACCCCGATCCGGGCCGGTGGGAGGGCATATTGCTGCCATTCACGGTGCCTGAACTGCCTGCGGTAATGCCGGCCGTGTTCTCGGGCAGTCGTCCCATCCGCAAGGTGACCATGGCCAAGGCAGAACTGAACAACGGCCAGACGCTGTACGGTGTCAACGACTTATTCATCGGCCCGAGGTCGCACACATCCGCCCGCTACGCGCTGCGCATCGGCGAGAAGTCGGAGGCGCAGAGCTCCAGCGGGGTGATCGTATCGACGGGGCTGGGATCGACAGGCTGGCTGCGAAGCATACTGGCCGGCGCCGCAGGAATCGCCTCATCGCTATCGGGCAAGCGGCTGAAAGTCGGACAGAAGAACGAATTCGCCTGGGATGCGGACTATCTTTACTTCTCCGTGCGGGAGCCATGGCCCAGCAAATCCTCGTCGGCCGAACTGGCGTTCGGGAAAGTCACGCGGGATGAACCGCTCCAGATCGTCTCCCAGATGCCCGAGAACGGCGTGATCTTCAGTGACGGCATCGAGAAGGACTACGTCGAGTTCAATGCCGGGACACAAGCAACGATCACTGTGGGCGAGCGAAAGGGCCACCTTGTTGGCTGAGAGCCAGTACGGAGCGCTGGCATCCACCGCAGGCATGCAGCGGGATGCCATCGTCGGTTGCATTCTGGGCATCGCCGTTGGTGATGCCATCGGCCTTCCCTACGAAGGCATGAATCCCCGGCGGGCAAGCCGGGTGTTCAAGGAACTTGGGCGACATCACTTTGTGTTCGGCCGTGGCATGGTTTCAGACGACACGGAGCACACGTGTTTGGTTGCCGAAGCTATCCTGGAAGCCCGCGGCAATCACAAGGTTTTCGCCCAACGGCTTGCGTGTTCTCTACGGTGGTGGTTGCTCGGCATCCCTGCCGGCGTGGGACTGGCCACCTTGCGAGCCTGCCTGCGCCTCTGGATGGGCGTCCCGCCTGACAACAGCGGTGTCTTCTCTGCCGGCAACGGGCCTGCCATGCGGAGTGCGTTGCTCGGCGTTGTATACGGCGATAACCCGACCGTTCTCCGCACGATGGTCGGTATCTCGACGCGCATTACCCACGTTGACCCAAAGGCATTGTCCGGGGCTTTGACCGTGGCCATCGCTGCACACCAAAGTAGTTCAGGCGTCAGCATCACGCCCTATGATTTCGGCGAACTGATCCGTGTCCGACTCGATGACAGCGACACGGGGGAGTTCCTGCAACTGGTGGACGGAGCATGTCTGTCGGCAGCTCGGGGCGAACCGTTGGACAAGTTCGCCGAATCCATCGGATGTGGGAAAGGCATATCGGGCTACATGCTCCACACCGTGCCGTGTGTCATCCAGACGTGGCTTCGCCATCAGACGGCCTACCGTGCAGGCGTGGAGGAGATGCTGGCGGCGGGCGGCGACACCGATACGACGGCCGCCATCCTTGGCGGCATCACGGGGGCTGGCGTGGGAAAGAACGGCATTCCGTCTGAATGGCTCTCCGGAATTGTCGAATGGCCCCGTAGGACAACTTGGATGGAGGCGCTTGGCGACGCCGTAGTCCGATCACTGGCAGGTGATGCTGCCGTTCGAGTTCCGCCTTTGTTTGTTCCCGGAGTCCCGGTAAGGAACGCTTTCTTCATGGCGGTTGTGTTGGCACATGGACTGCGCAGACTGGTGCCGCCGTACTGATGTAGATCGGGCGGTGCCCAGGACCGGCGTCGGGGTTCGGTTTTACCTGCTGGTAAAAGGCGACCTTGCCCGCCGCCAGTTGGGGCGGGCGGGGGACTACGCCAAGTACGGCTTCAACCTCATTGACATGAACGACGACGATGTGCATAACCTCGACGACATTCTGCCAGCCAAACTCCTGAAGTTTGGCGTTCAAGCCTATTGAGCCGACGGCGGAAGTCGTGGCGAGGAGGCTGTGAGGTGGTCGGGCATTGCGGCGGCCTCGTGTGAGCCAACGAAATAATGAGACCGATTTTCCTAATGTTGCTGTGTGTAGGTCTGATCTTGCAGGGGTGCAGGAATGACATCCTGTCGCCCTGCGACTTCCGTGCGGAGTTCGCTTCCACCTTTAAGCAGACGAACACGAACCTGTCAGTCCGCATCGCTGGCGAAATGGAATTGCAGGTCAAGACGGCTGATGGGGGTGAGTTCACAGTCTTCCTCGACAACGCATACAGCGAGTACAAACAAGACCCAACCAACAAGCAGCAGATCATCGAACGATATATTGGCAGCACAATGGAGTCCCCGTTAACGGGGAAGGGTGACGCTGTTGAAAAGACATGGATCGTCCCCATCATCAAAGACCGAGCCTGGGTGACGGAAACCCGCCGAGACTTTCTTGCTCGGGGAATGACCAACACATTCGAGTATGTTGCCGAAGACTACAATGACCAGTTGGTGATCCTGTATGCCCAAGATTCGCCGAAAAACATCCGCTATCTGAAGCCCGAGGATGTCACCGAACTCAAGATTCCAAGAGAGGCCCTTCGCCCGCTAGCCTGCGACAACCTGCGCCGCCTTCTGCCCAAGATCGAACTGATGGGAACCAACGGTCTCTATATGATGACCGCTGGGGGAGCGTACGAATCCAGCCTGCTCCTCCTGGACTCAATCTGGACGAATCATCAGTTCACGGTTAAGGGCGACTACGTGGTTGCCATTCCAACTCGTGATCTTCTCTTGATCGGCGGGAGTGATGATCCCGTTGCCATATCCAAAATCAAGATTCTGTCGAAGAAAGCGGCCGCAGAGGGTTCCTACCGATTGACGGATGAACTCTTCGTGTACAGGAATGGACGGTTCAAGCAGTTCGATAAGTGAGGCTGTGGCTCGGCAGTGCCAGAACGCCCACAACGGTCACAGCAGCCGCACAAACCAGAACCGCCAAGGCGAGGAAGGTCTTTGAGGGTAAGTTCATTGCTTGCCATCAGCCTACCCCCTGATCCGCCCGACATCCAGCCCTTTCGGACGCCTCACGGGGCACAGAAGCGGTAGAAACGGCGGGGAAAGTTCGTCCATTTGGGGTCGCTGAAATAGGACGATCCTCCGGTCAGAGTGTTCGTCGAAAGCGGAAACCAGACGGGAGCAAGCAGGTTCGTGCAGGCTTCCACCACGATGGTCGGGCTGCCAGCGTTCGTAAAGGTGAACCCGAAGCAGTTCGACCGAACGCCGAAGTTTCCATCGCTGGGTAGCACCTGCGGGTTCCACAGTACGGTCGGCGAATAGCCGAACGTGTCCCAGCCTGTTGTGTTCGGCAAGTAGTAGAGTGTGGTCGGGGAACCGACGAATGCCGATGAACCGAGATTGGGGGCGTTGCCTGTGAAATAGATGGTCGTCAAGTCCGAGCACCCGTTCAATGCACAGTCTCCAATGCTGAGCACGCTGTTCGGGATGGTCAAGCTGGACAGACTTGTGCAGAGATAGAACGTATAGTCCCTGATGCTGGTGATGCTCTTGGGAATCATCACATTCGTCAAACTGGAGCATTGACCGAACGCCCCGTCCCCGATGGTCGTGACGCTATTCGGAAGAGTGACGCTGGTGAGGCTGGAACACCAATAGAATGCCTCGTTTCCTATGCTCGTAACGCTGTCTGGGATTTCGATGCTTGTCAGGTTTGAGCACCCACCGAACGCATACCATCCGATGCTTGAGACACTATTCGGAATAGTGATGTTGGTGAGGCTGGAACAAGCCCAAAAAGCACGGTACTCAATGCTGGTTACGCCATCGCCGACCGTCACGCTGGTCAAGTTGGTGCATTCCAAGAACGCAGAGTCTCCGATGCTGGTGACCAGCAGGTTGCTGATCGAGTTGGGAATGATCACGTCGCCGCCAGAACCGCTGTACCCCGTGACTACGCAGGTGCCGTCGCCGTTGTCCGTGTAGGCATATCCCAGCGGCACGGTCGGACGACCGCCAAACGTGGCTCCCCAACCCGTGGTCTCGGGCAGGTAGAAGACGGTCGTAAGGTCATCGCCCTCGAAGGGAGAGGAACCAAGGTTGGGGGCGTTGCCATTGAAGCAGATGCTGTTCAGGCTGGTGCAATAGAAGAACGCAGCACTCTCAATGTTGGTGACGCTACTGGGGATCGTGATGCTGGACAGGTTTGTGCATTGGTCAAATGCTCCACTGCCGATGTTAGCAACGCTATCGCCAATCGTGATGCTGCTTAGACTGAAGCATTCGGCAAATGCCAAGTGCTCAATGGAGGTCACGCTGTCAGGAACGACAACGCTGGTCAGGTTGATGCAGGACGAAAAGGCACCATCACCGATAGTGATCACGCCGTTGCCGATCACGACATTGGCGAGGTTTGTGCAGGAGTCGAAGGCAATGCTTTCTAGCGTGATAACGCTATTGGGGATGCACACGTTTGTCAGGCTCGAACACTTATAAACCGCACCTTCCCCGATATTCGTGACGCTCTCTGGGATAGTGAAGGAGGGTAAACTGGGGCAGATGGCAAAGGCATGGAGACCGATACTGGCAAGGGTATCTGGGAGAGTGACGATCATAAGTCTCTGACAATAGGAGAACGATTCCTCGGGAATATGGGAGACGCCTCTTCCAATGGTGACGCCCTTGAGGTCGGTACACATGTGGAAAGCCCTTCCCCCCATGTTGGTCACGCTGTCTGGAATCACGACGTTGGTAAGGCTTGAGCAGAGTTCAAAAGCCGAGTCACCTATGCTTGCTACGCTATCGGGGATTGCGATGCTCCGCATTCGGTCTTTCTCATAGAACGCTTGATTCCCAATACAGTTGACGGTCATGTTGGAGATTGTCTCGGGCATAACCACGGCTTCGTCAATCCCCGCATAGCCGACAATCGTGACATTGCTCCCATCATCGGTGTAGAACCAGTCTCCAAACTGATTAACCTCTCCAGAAAGAGCGATGCTGGATATTCCTGCGACCGTTAAGAGCAGTCCCAATCGTGCGATCATTTTCAGCGAAGCCATGTGCCCATCATACGCCATACGGCGGGGGACGCAACAGGCTACTCGCCCACGATCCGAAGGTGGCCCCGATCCTGATCGTCGGTAGGCGACAGGGCAGGGGGGCGTTTGCCATCCGGCAAAGCCCATTCCGCCGCCGTTTTCCCGTCTTTTTGGAGTGTCAAATCGTCCAGTAAATCGTCCAGTTGGCAAAAACGCCTAAAAACGCCCTCGACGCCCAACTCTTTCCCGATTTTGGAAAAACATGGGCTTTTCAAGGGGAAAACTGGGAAAAGATTGGGCGGGGGCGGGAAATGGATCAGAAGTGACGGCGGGCGAATTCTCGCCCCGAACCTGACTTGAGATAGGATTCGAAGGCAACGGCCTTCTGGTCGTCGCTGAAGGCAACGCAGGTTTCGATACGCCATGGCCGGTATTTTGCTGTGTGAGGGCTGGCGCCACTGTTGTGATGGCGGAGGCGTTCCTCCAGATTGTCGGTGATGCCGGTGTAGTGACGAGTGGGATCACTTTCACTGACGAGAAGCAGCGGTTCCAAATACCAGGGGCTGAGGAGGCTCTAGGCGGCGGAGTGTGAGA
>JBAXWO010000169.1:0-5947 GCA_037128375.1 bacterium | reverse complement strand
TCGTCCGGACAGGACCGGTGTTGCGGAATTGGATGGAAGCCGCCACGACGTGAACCTGTCGCTCGTGCCGGATGCAGGCGTGGGAACCTACGTCGTCGTTCACGCGGGGTTCGCCATCGAGAAAATGAACGAGAACGAGGCGAATACCATCCTGGCCCTGTTCGACGAGTTGGCGGCCATGCAAGAGGAAGCGGCCCCCCTGTGAAGTACATTGAAGGATTCAGAAACCCGGCGGTGGCCCGGGCCATTCGTAAGTGCCTCGACAGCCTGGCGGCCGGGCTCCCGGCGGATCGCCGGGTTAACGTCATGGAAGTGTGCGGCAGCCACACCATGGCGATTGCGCGGTACGGCATTCGCGACATTCTTCCCCCGAACCTGGATCTGATCAGCGGGCCGGGTTGTCCGGTGTGCGTGACGCCCACGAGTTACATCGATGCGGCGATCGAGCTGGCGGCGAAAGGGGCGATCATTGTCAGTTTCGGCGATATGATCCAGGTGCCGGGGTCCGAGTCCACGCTGGCCGCGTGCCGCTCGCAGGGCGGGGCGGTGGAGATCGGCTACTCGCCGCTGCGGGCCATCGAACTCGCGGAGGCTCATCCTGACCGTGAAATTGTTTTTCTGGCCATCGGCTTCGAGACGACCATTGCCCCGGTGCTGTCCATTGTCGAGCACGCAGAGCGGCGCAGGTTGGGGAACGTCTCGCTTCTCACGGCTTTCAAGCTGGTGCCGCCGGCCCTCCGGGCGTTGTTGGCCGATCCTGAAATCCGCATTGATGCCTTCCTGTGCCCGGCTCACGTCAGTGCGATCATCGGCGCCGACGCGTACCGTCCGTTCGCGGAGGAGTATCGTGTGCCCTGCGTGGTGGCGGGGTTCGAGCCTCTGGATATCCTGTACGGCCTGCAGGGAATCCTCGAGCAAGTCACCCGGGGCGAGGCCGCGGTGGTGAACCAGTACTCCCGCGTGGTGACCGCTGGCGGCAATGTCTGCGCGCAAGCCATGATGGCCCGCTACCTGGAGCCGGTCGATGCCGCCTGGCGCGGGATCGGGGTGTTGCCGGCCAGCGGGCTCGGGTTGAGGCCGGAGTATGCCCGGTACGACGCCGAGCGGCGGCATGGCGTCATCGTGGGGTTGGGAAGCGAGAATCCCGCCTGCGCCTGCGGGGATGTGTTGAAGGGAAAACTCCGGCCGCCGCAGTGTCCGCTGTTCGGGAAGGTCTGCTCGCCGGATCACCCGGTCGGGCCCTGCATGGTCAGCGTGGAAGGCACGTGTTCCGCCTATTTCAAGTATTCGGGGGCCGCATGAAGGATTCAACCATTCAAATTGGCCATGGCGGCGGCGGGGTTCTGTCACGCGAGCTGATCCGGGGTGAGATCATGACGCGGTTCGGTCAGGACGCGTTGCGCGGGTTGCCGGATGCGGCCACCCTGCCCGTTCCGCATGCCGGTGCGCTGGTGTTCACCACCGATAGTTTCGTGGTGCAGCCCCTGGAGTTCCCCGGTGGAAATATAGGCGACCTGGCGGTTCACGGGACGGTCAACGACCTGGCGGTCAGCGGGGGCCGTCCACGCTGGCTGTCGCTGGCGCTGATTTTGGAGGAGGGGCTGCCCTTCGCCGTGTTGCGGCGGGTTCTGGACTCGGTCAGGGCGGCGGCCGACGCTTGCGAGGTGTCGGTGGTGACCGGCGATACCAAGGTGGTGGGGCGCGGACAAGCCGACGGCCTCTATGTCAACACAGCGGGCATTGGGGAATTGATGGAAGGCTTCAACCTCGGTCCGGAGCGGATCGTGGAGGGGGATCATGTCCTGGTCAGCGGGCCGCTGGGCGACCATGGCATGGCGGTGCTGGCGGCCCGGGAGTCGATCCGGATCGAGAACGGCCCGCTGAGCGATTCGGCGCCGGTGCATCGGTTGGTGATGGCGATTCAGCCCCTCGCTTCCTCGGTCCGGTTCATGCGTGATCCCACGCGGGGCGGCCTGGCGGCGGTGGCGAACGAGATCGTGGAAGAGCGGCCCTTCGGCATGCTTTTGAGGGAGACGCTGCTGCCTTTTTCTTCCGGCGCGCGGGCGGTCGCCGAGTTGCTGGGGCTCGATCCGCTGCAGGTGGCGTCGGAGGGCCGGATCGTGATGGTATGCGCCCCGGAGGCCTCGGAGTCCATTCTGAAAACGTGGCGGGGGCTTCCCGAGGGGCGGAACGCCGTCCGGGTCGGGGAGGTCGCGGGGCCGGCGGGCCGTGTGGTCTTGGAGACGGTGACCGGCGGGCGGCGACTGGTGGATGTGCCGCGCGGAGAACTGTTGCCGAGGATCTGTTAATGCGAAGAGAGTGGCGGGAGTCAGAATCCAGAATTCAGGAGTCAGAATGGAATGGCGCTTACTTAAGCGTGATTTCACATCTTAATCGTAATCGTAATCTTAATCGTAATCTCTTGCCCCAAAGAGGATTATGATTAAGATTACGATTAGGATTATGAGTCAGAAAAGGCCCTTAAGTAAGCGCCATTCGAGTCAGCATGAAGAGAGTTTGGTGGAAAGTGGCCAGCCCGTTTGCTGGTGCCTTCTGAATTCTGACTACTGAATTCTGAATACTGGGAAGCTACGATGCACGAACTATCCATTGCCATGTCGTTGGTGGAGCAGGTGGCGCAGGTGGCGCGGGAACAAAAGGCCGTGACCGTTCCCAGAATTACCGTCACGGTTGGCCAGTTATCGGGTGTGGATCCTGACGCCCTGCGCGGGGCGTTTTCGCTGGCGGCTGAGGACACGGCGGCCGCCGGGGCCGAGCTGGTGGTGGACATCGTTGAAGCGCGGGTCCGCTGCCGGGTCTGCGGGCGGAGTTCAACGCCGACGGCCCCGTTTCTGCATTGCGTCGACTGCCGATCGACCGAAGTGGAGGTGGAAGCCGGCCGCGAATTGCTCATCAAGTCCATTGAGGTGGATGTCGAGGTTGAGGAGAAGGTGTCGTAGAAGGAGGGATTCCTATGTGCAAAGACTGCGGTTGTGACCACGTTCATTCTGACCCGGCGCCCGGGCATCATCATGATCATGAGCATCCACATGATCATGACCACGGGGCGACGGGCCTGACGCGCCGTACGGTGGAACTCGAGCGCAAGGTGCTGGCGCAGAACGACGAGCAGGCCGCGATCAACCGGGCCTGGCTGGCGGACCATGGCGTGGTGGCGATCAACCTTATTTCGTCGCCGGGCTCCGGGAAGACGTATCTGCTTGAACGGACCCTTGAACGTCTGAGCGGACGGGTGTCCTGCGGCGTGATTACCGGGGATCAGCGGACGGATAACGACGCGCGCCGGCTGCAGGGGAAGGGGGCCGTGGTACGCCAGATCGAAACGCTCAGCGCCTGCCATCTCGATGCCGGGCGGGTGGGGTCCCTGCTGCCCGAGGTGGCCGGCGCCGGTGTGAAACTGCTGTTTATCGAAAACGTCGGCAACCTGGTTTGTCCGGCGGCCTTCGATCTGGGCGAGACGTTCAAGGTGGCGCTGTTGTCGACGACAGAAGGGGAGGACAAGCCGGTCAAGTATCCGGCGCTGTTTTCCCAGGCGCCGGTGGTGGTGCTGACCAAGATGGACCTGATGCCGCACCTCGACTGGGATCTCAGCAAGTGCCGGGCGCATTTGCGGAGCATTCATCCCGGGGTATTTATCTTCGAGCTGAGCGCGAAGACGGGTGACGGCATGAAAGCGTGGATCGAGTATCTGGAAAAACTGGTGGGTTAAGGGAGCTGTAACGGCGGAGGAAGGGGTCGTAAGATGAGGACTATTGCTTTCCGCCCAAGGTCATGGCGGCGTATAGCGTCCGGGACGGGGGCAAATCTCGGGGAACTTGGCTGCCGCCTGTTGCATTTCGGCCTTTAGTCGCTGGACCACTCGGGACTCGATGGCCGTGAAACCACCCCTCGCGTCGATGTGCATGACCGTGTCGATGGAAATCAGGTGCCGCTCCTGGCGGGACAACCACGGTTGGGCGATACAGTTCAACGCGATGACTACAAAGGCGATGGCGGGGACAAGGGCCCTCATCAGAGAACCGTAATAGGCGGCATGGGTCCTCCGGAACCACTGACGGCGGACAATGCCATAGACCAGATAGACAAGACCGGATAGGCCCAATATTCCACCCATGATGCCCAGCAGATAAGCGGTCCAGGCATGATCCTCAGTGTCCAGCCATGATTCCGGCAATATGGCAAGCAACACAGGTACGCCAACAAGGCACCATCCCCAGGCACGCCAGAACACCGGCACCACGGATGGTGGAAGGAAGCCCAATTCCGCACAGCCATGCCGGACCCGTTGACGAATGATGGTGAAGGTCGCTGCCAGAATCACCAGAGACAGGGCAACAAACTGGGTGATCAACTGAGGATATTCAATGGCAGGGTTCAAGCTGCGGTTACTCCAGGGTAAACATCTTGTGGCGACGTAATAACACAGAACAGGCAGAAGCACCCCCCACAACAGGAGACGCCCCCAATCCCTGGCGGAGATGAGCAGGTAGGCCGACCTCTGGATTTCTCTGCTTGCAAGGTGATAATAGAGGGCCAGAAACACGCAGAACACCCCAATTGCGACCAGGCCGATGGAGATCGACCCCAAGGCACCTCGCTCCCCGGCAGTGTATTCCAGAAGGCGGCTGGGGGTGAGATCTGCCACGGTCGGGTATTCCCCCAGGGCGGGCAACAGTAGGCCCATCAGGATTCCGCTGTGCCGCTGTATGGCTTTTTCGGTAGCCGTATCCTTCGATAACTCCTGCTGTTTCTTTTTCCAATCCTTTATGGGTTGAGCCAGTGCGGTGGTTACAATCCCAGATTGCCGTGCTGCGGCGGTATCCCCAAGTCTGTCATAGGCGGCGGGCAGTTGCTCGGCGGCTATCTTCGCAACGGCACCGACCACCAGGATGTCAATAAGGGTATAGGCATCATTGTTGATCTGGGGCACGAACTTGCAGCAATCCGAGAGAAACACCTTTGCCTCTTCCGTCCGCCCTTCATCAATCAACAATCTGCTGTAGGCCATGGATGTTCTGCCAAGTTGCCGCCATGTTGACAGGTCAGGAAGCAGGATGCCCGCGATCCTGCCGATCTCGGCGATTTGTTTCAGCAGTGAGGTCGGCTCACCCATGATGGCAAGTCGTTCGGCGGCCATATCGCTTGTATACCGTCGAACTTCTGGTTTCCCGAGACCGGTCCTGAAGTGGACCATGGCCTCGTCAAGTTTGGAACGATCCAGGACCTTCATTCCCCACTCATTTTTCACGGTGCCATCGGCATTGGTGATGGAATGAGAGTCGTCCTCAATGGCCTCGGCGAGAAGATTGCCTGCTATGAGATATTCAAATCGCGCATTGTCGGGATCCGAGGATTGGAGCCT
The DNA here is from genome assembly GCA_037128375.1 of bacterium. Taxonomy (GTDB): domain Bacteria; phylum Verrucomicrobiota; class Kiritimatiellia; order CAIKKV01; family CAITUY01; genus CAMBRF01. Next base: position 564 of record JBAXWO010000169.1, on the reverse strand, counting down.
GGTGATCTCCTGTGCGAAGTTGGCTCGGCGTTGGTCATTTGTCACGCCGCCTTCCCGCCTATATGGTAAGGAACCGGCAAGGTGGGAGATGTAGTTGTGGAGGTAGACGATGTTTGTCGGCCACTTCTCCCAGATGGCTTTTTGCCCTTCCAAGGATGTTTTTCGGGTGCGATCACCATCAAGGATCAATTTCTGGTCGGGCGTTAGATCATCTAGGCCAAATACCTTCTCGCATGTCATGGAGCTGTCGTCCGGCTGGGGGTCGAATACGAACATGCTCTTCAGGGTCGCGACTTGCCAGAGACTTCCCCGGAGAATCATGAACAGGACCAGAACCGCCAACACAGGCAGTCCCCACTGGGTGAAGAATCTGGCTGCGGCACGGAGGGATGAAGGTGCTTGTGATTTGGTGCCTTCCATTGAGTCACCGCTCCACTTGTTTGACGATTCAGTCGTAACCTGATGGCAGTACAACAAATCACCGGCGTGAACACAATGACGGACATGCCCAATCCATGAGTTCCTCAACAAGCATGAAGCGATGTTGAAACAGTTGCTGGGATA
>JBAXWO010000168.1:0-5973 GCA_037128375.1 bacterium | reverse complement strand
GCAATGAATAATCTATGGTTCTCGAAACAAGGCTTATACTGCCTGTCATTGAATTACGACCTGTTAAACAATTACTTGAAACCGCCGTGTACGAAAGTATGCCCGGTGGTGTGAGAGGGCGGGGGAGTAATCCCCCTACCTACTCGATTGTCCGTTTCGGAAGCTAATGCTATGGTTCTTTCAGATCAAATCAATGGCGACCCGGCTACAATCCCGGGAATCGAATCCGGAAAATACCATTCGGTAAAATAGTTACCCACTTATTACATATTATTTGATTACAGTTTCTTCCCTTCTGTTCGGATTAAGGTGATTCAACCTTTGGAGATGATAAAGAAAATCAAGAGCTGAAACACGCAGTCGATCATCGGCGTCATATCGAGCTTGGGATCTTCCCCTTTGACCTTACCCATGACGACCTCCCTTTCAAGTACCCTTTTTCTTTAACGCCGCAAACTGGATCCGCCACACCCCGGCACGGGTGCAGGCATCCATGGCGCGCTTGACGTAGACGTGCGTGGCCTTGCCATCGGCCCGCAACAGTATTTGAATATTGTTGGAACCGATGCGATTTGCCGACTGTTTGATGATCCTGAAGAGCGTTTCATCGTTCATGACGGCGCCGCCGATCTTAAACCAACCCCGGCTGGTCACCTCCACGATCACAGTCCCCGGCACTTTCTGCTCAATCGCCGGGCCGTTGGGCGACTTCGCCAGTTCGATTTTTTCGTCAATCATGTCAGCATCGAGCTTAAACGTGACGATGAAGAAGATCATCAACTGGAAGACGCAATCGATCATCGGCGTCATATCCAGAGGGATCTCGTAATTCTTGGTCTTACCCATAGGCACCTCCCCAGACCGCCGAGCCCGCGCAAGAGGCGCGCGGCAGCGGTCATGAATAACCTATTCCGCCACAACTTCCACGTTTCGCAGATCCTTGATCAGATCCATCGTAATGGCCTGCATCCGGAGGGCCATGCGGTTTGCCAGATTCCGGAACACCGTGAACGAGGTGATCGCCGGAATCGCCACGCACAAGCCGGCAGCCGTCGTCCACAGCGCCTGGGAAATCGCCAACGCCAGCATGCCCGTGTTCGTCGCACCACCCGTCGCCAACCCGGCGAAGGCCATGATCATGCCTTGCACGGTACCCAGCAGGCCCAACATGGGAGCCAGGGATGCTGTCACCGACAACCACGAAATATGCTGCATCAGGCGCTCACTCTCGAACTCCGCCGCCACCGAAACCGCCTCCTGAATGGTGTCGAAGCCTTCCTCCACATGACCGAAGGCCGCCACCAGAATGTTCGCCATGGGACTGGGCTCCTCGGTGCATGTCTGCAAGGCTTTAACCACATCCCCTTGCGACATCGACTCCGTCACCTTTTGGATAAGACTCGGTGGAATGATCCTCTTGGCTTTGACCGTCATCGAGCAGTCGATGGTAAAATAGATCATCGAAATCAGGGTCGCCAACAGTCCGAGCCATAGAATAACGCCCAGGAAGCCGCTTCCGAATACAACCGCCATGAAACCGGTGTCCACAGGAGCTTTGGCGTCCGCCGTGGCCGACTTATCCAGAACCAACCCAGCGGCTGGAGCGGGCGCGGTGACAGCTGCCCCAGCTGCCGGGGCAGCCGCATCCTGAGCCCAGATCTTCCCCGCCAATACCACCCCAATCAGAACCACCAACAACAGACTCACCCACTGCTTACCGACTTTGCACATGTTCATAACCCTCCTTACTATTTATTGCCTGATTATTACACCGGTTCCTGAATATTTATATTTTCCCGCTCAATTTCGCCGCATATTCGCTGTCCTTATACTCCTGGACCAGCTTTTTCTTCAGATCATCCGCCCTCGGATCGCGCATTTCCTCAAGCATCTCAGCGGCTTTGAACAGCGCTTCGGGTTGGACCCCCTTGACATTCTCGAAAAGAATGACAACGCGCAGGTAGTCCAATACCGCCGTCTCCTTCTGTCCAGCTTCCCGATTCATATTGGCGCGCATCACCATCGCGGCCGCCGCCATCGGACGGGTGCCCGTCGCCACCACGTCATCCAACTCCTTCTTCAGGGTCGCCCCGCGCCCCCCGGACGCCATCAAGGCCTTCCAGTAGAGTATGATGAGTTCCGCCGGAATTTCAGACTTCGCCATGCTGGACATGTAGCCCTCCAAGGTGGACGCGGCCTTCTTCGGATCATTCATGGTCATGAAGGATTGCGCCAGCATTTTGCGGGCCTCATTATCCCACACTTTCATTTTGTACTTCGCGACAATGTCCTCGAGAATCGGGATGGCCGCCGCATATTGTTTGGCCGCCACCATGGCTTCCGCCTGGCCCAGCGTCGGCGGTTTCGCAATTTCCAGTCGTTCAACCTGTGCCTTCGGAATCGGCAGCATGAGCCCATCCGGGGTGGTCACACGGTAGGTCTGATCGCTTTCCCGCCACTGAATATCCTGGGCTTGAATCGGCTTTCCGCCATTTGCCAGATGAATCACATCCACAGCCCACACCGGCAGCAGGGACACACCCGACGCCAAGACGCACGCCACCGCCCATCGAGCCCTTCTAGACTTGTTCTGCATGCTATTCTCCCTGTCCTGTTTTTCCATCCGGAATCGTGACCGGACTGCCACCGGACGGTTGACTGGTGATGCTCCTGACCTTGGCGGCATCGCGCCACTGCCGTGCCTTATCCGCCAGTCTTCCCTGCGGACAAACCTTAAGGTACACCTGACAACCCTCCGTCACATCGTTATAGCTCTCCAACTCCATCAACAGCGGCACCCCTTCCTCAAGGGTACGCTCAAACCAAGGCACCACCTTGGCATTCGCGGGATCCGTCAACAGCAGGATGCGGACAAAGGAGGCTTGGGCATTGTTCTTCTCCCCCATCAGCAGTTGAACATGCGCTGTTTCAAAGTCGGCACGGGCTCGCAATTCGGGTTCCTTAATGAACTTGCGGGCGGTATTGATCGCGACAATCGCCTTGTTGAACAGCGGGCGGCGCTTCGCCGGGTCACTTTCCTTGGAAGCGAGTTCTGCGTAGCCGCGAGCCAACATGAAGTTGGCTTCGATGGTAAAACCGGAACCCGGGTATTTCGCGAACACCGCTTCGAGCACCCTGATGGTTTCCGACCAGTCCGTATTTGCGACGCTGCACCTGGCCAACCCAACCATGGCAGGCTCCCAAATGGGCCGCTGCTCCGCCACCGGCCGCTGTTCCACCCCCTTGGCCGCCTGCTGATAAAACTGCCCCGCCGTGACGAACTGCTTCACACCATACAGATAGTTGGCCGCCTGGAGAAACTGTGCCGCGCTGAATTTCTGCGCATCCGCCAACATACTCTCGAAAACCTTGACCGCCTCGTCCATGCGCCCGATTTCCGCCAGACTCGAGGCCAGGGCAAACTTGACGTTCTTGGCCTGCTCGGAGTTCGGGAACTCCTTCACCAGTCGAGCGTAGGCCTTCTGGGCCTCTTACGGGTTCTTCTGAAGGAAATACAGGGTGCCCAGTCCACTCAAGGCCATCGCGCCCTGCTCGGAGTTTGGATACTTGGCGACGAAGGCGTTTAGCCCCTCAATAGCCTTGGCCTGATAAACGGGGACCTGATCCTCCGGCATCTTGAGGCGGGAATAGCACACGGCCCTCCAGAACATGGCGCGCTCCATCGTCTTCGCATTCCTGGCCACATCATCCGGCGAGACGCCATACTTGGCGGGTTCTTCATTCAGGGCTTTGATCACCCGCGCATATTCATTCAAAGCCGGGAGGCTCTCATCCGATAAACGGTAGGCATCCGCCAGGCGCACACGGGCGGCGAGTTGGTCCGGGCCCGGCGAGACGATCTCCATATATTTCAACAGCAGTGGCACGGCATTGCTGTAGGTGCCCAGCATGGTATGGCAATAAGCCGCACGGTTCAGGGCCTCCACATAGACCCGTTCCTTGGGGAACCGTTCCATGATCTGCTTATAGTAGGCCAGCGCTTCCTCGTAATTCTCAGCCCGTAACCGGGCCTCGGCATCGCGGAAAACCACCGTCGCCGCACCGGAGTGAGTGGGAAACCGGGCCAGAAACAAGGCGTTCATTTCACTGGCCAACGCCTTCTCGCCCATGCTGTCGAACTCAGCCGAAATCGCCCGGACAGCATTGCCGGCCTCCTCCATATCTTTGGCGGCGGCGGAACCAAATCGCTCAGCCAGATAGCCAGCCACCGCCCTGGCGGCCAACATGTCGCGCCCCTCGGCATAGCACCGCGCCAGATCGCCCATGGCGGTAATGACCCCCTGCACATCGGGGAAGGCGTTCAGCACCGCCAGATACTTATTGATCGCTCCCTTGTAATCCTGCTGTTGGAACAGTAACTTGGCCGCATTCATCAAGGGACCTACCACCTTGGCGATCTCACTGGGCGGCAGCCTACCCACGGAAAATCCACGGGAATTCAGCCAGGTTGCCAGGGCATCCCCTCTTCGCCCCGCCTCCGAAGCCCAACTGCTGGCCGTATACCTGACCAAAACAGTGTTGTAATGCGCCAACGTCTCTTTGATTGCCTCAAGGACCTTTGCCCGGGTCGCCGGATCCACCCCCTTCTCAACGGCAGCGCGGACATCCGCCTCGCCCATCACCGCCAGCATGTACCGGCACTCGGCCATGGGGCTGTAGCGCAAAGCGTCCGGCGTCTCCCTTAGCAAACCGTCGATTTCCTGCAGCATCGGCATGTAGTCTTTTACGATCTTGCGGGCCCCCTCCACATCGCCGTTGATCTGGGCCAAATGGGCGAGAATGACCACCGTCTTGCCGAAGGCGACATCGGTGCCTCCCCATTGAATTTTCTGGCATATCTGCTTGACCTCGTCGAACAACTTCGTGCGTTGTTCGCCGCTCGATTTTTCACCCATCTTGAGCATCAATTCCGCCATTTCAGTAAGAATGGTCCGCTCGATGGCTGACGAAGGCTTGCTGAGGAGAACATAGCGATAAGCCTGCAGCGCCCCGGCCTGGTCTCCCGCAAACATCATCATCTGGGCGTAACGGTAGGCGGATTCCGCATAGAATTCAGTGAGTTCCTTGGGAGGACCACCGGGAAACTGCTTGAAAAAGGCCTCATAATACTGGCGCGCCTTGGGAATCTTACCCCACAGGTAGAAATCGTCAGCCAGGGCTAACTGCATCGCCAGCGTTTCCACTTGGCCGGCAGGCATCGCCTTGATCAGGGCCTCCGCCTCGTCAAACTTCCCGCGCCCGGTCAAAATCTTGATCTTCACGGAGGCCGCCCTAGGCTTGGCGTCGGGATATTTACGCAGCAGCGCTTCCATCACCTTGTCCGCGTAGTCCGCGAAATTCAAACTGATCAACCCACTGGCGAAGGCCAGCTCTTCCTTGACCTCATCACGGGCGGGCTCTTCGGCGCCAAGGGCGACACCGGAGGGCAAAACCAGCAGCCCGGCCAACAGGCACACCGACATTACGGGAAACGCGACACGCTGAGTGACTGGCACATGCGCCCCGTTGAGACGCAAGACTTCCGGAATCAACCGCGCAATGTTCATTAGGAGCGGCCCCCTCCCTGTTTCCTGGTTTCTTTTGACTCGCGCTGCGGTTGGCTGTGCGTATGCGCCATCTGCACACGGGAAACAGCCACGCTGGGGACAGCCATCCGACCGTCGGAGAACTCGATCACATGGCCCTTCTCTACTAGCCATTTCAACTGGGCCTTCACATCCGCCTCCGTCGGCGGCATCTCGGTCGCCACCCCTTCCACGGGCGCGGAGCACACCTTATCAACCAGTTCCTGAAGCAGGCAACCCGGCTTGGTGGAGATGAATCCGAGAATATCCTGAACGACCGCCACCGCATGCGCTGGATCGATCGCGTTCGGCACAACGGCGGTCAGGAACGTATGCCCCCCAGCCGTCTTGAACGTGTGCATGCCCAAATGGCGGAACGCCAGCCTCA